>JBOHXL010000099.1:0-10292 GCA_050736975.1 Chthoniobacterales bacterium
CCCCTGCGTCCCGCAATTCAGCGCCAATTGCATCGAGCTGCCTAACCATTTCAGACTGCCGGGTAAAATTCCTGCCCGGATGAATCCGTTCCAGCGTCACTGTTCCCTCGCGCGCGAGCACGACTGCGCCCGCGCCTTCGCTCAGAATCATCCCCCGCGGGGGGCGGGCGAAAGGTTCGACCGGCGGCCCTGGGCGGAGCAGGCGCCACTTGCGATAGGCGTCGCAGAGCAGCCAGTCCGCTTCCTCCGCGCCGACTACGAGGCAGCGATCCAGCGCCGGGTTCGCCATCAAATCCTCCGCCATCTGCAACGCGAGAATCCCGACTGTGCCGTCGCCTACCAGGGTGTAACTCGCGCCCATGATCCCGAGGATGGCCGCAAGGTGGCTCGCCGGCGCGTTGAAGACCGTTTCCGGAAAGAGAAGCGGGCTTGCCGCGGCCGCGCCCGAATGCACGATCTCGTGGTAGAAGCGCCGGGTGTAAATCACCCCGCCGTTGGAAACCGCGAAGACCAGCGCCGTCCGTGCCGCGCTGGCGGCGTCCAGTGCGAGACGTGCGTCGCGCAGCGCGCTCAAACCCGCCACGACCGCGAAACGCGAGATCGCGCTCGAGCGCCGCAATCGCGGATAACGCGCCGCTTCCGCGATCGCCTCCGGCGGCACGGCAAAAACGGGGTAATTCCGTTTTCTGCCTAACGAGCTGCTGATCGTGGTCGCTTCCGCTTCGGTCCCGGCGCAAAGTTTTTCCCAGACTTCATCGATCTGGCTGCCGAGCGGCGTGACCCATCCCAGGCCGGCGAGGCGCAAACTCATGCCGCCGGCGCCTGGATGACGATGGAAGCATTCGTGCCCCCGAAGCCAAACGAATTCGACAGAGCGGCGCCGACCGCGACGGACCGCACCTGGTTGGCCACAATGTCCAGATCAAGCCCGGGATCAGAAACCCGGAAATTGATGTTGGCCGGGAGAAGGCCATCGCGCAGCGCCAGGATCGTGAACACCGTCTCGATTGCGCCGGCTGCGCCTAACGAATGCCCCATCATTCCCTTGGTCGAGCTGATCGGCACCCGGCCGAACAACTCCGCGATCGCCTTGCCTTCCGCCGCGTCGTTAAAGGGCGTGGCCGTGCCGTGGGCATTAATATAGCCGATCTCGTCCGGCTCCAGTCCCGCACTTTGCAGCGCGCGCTCCATCGCCAGTCGCGGCCCGATCCCAGAGGGATGCGGCTGCGTGAGATGATGGTTGTCGGTCGAAATGCCATAGCCGCTGATCTCAGCCAGGATCTCCGCCCCGCGCGCTTGCGCCTGTTCCAGGTTTTCGAGCGCGAGCAAAGCGGCACCCTCTCCCAACACGAGCCCGCTGCGCGCTGCGTCAAATGGTCGGCATTTTTCCGGCGTGGCCGCTTGGAGCGAATCGAACCCGACAAAGACCAGCTCGCTCAGCGCATCGTAACCGCCGGTCAGGATCCGATCGTAGTGTCCGGATCGAATGCACTCGAAAGCATGCCCGATCGCGTTGGTACCGGAGGCGCAGGCATTCGCTATCACCTGGCAAGGCGAGGTCAGGCCGCAGGCAGCGAGCGCGTCGACCGCCGATTTTTGCGGCGGATAGTTCGCAATCCACTCTGGCGCGCGGGCCAGGCGCGTCCCGGCCTGCCCAAGAGCGCGATAATATTGTTCGCCGAAGCTCATTCCGCCGCTCGTTGTCCCAACCACGGTCAATTGCGGGCGAAACTGCGGCGCCTGCTCGAGCAGTTCAGCGAGCGCAGCGATTGTCATGCGGGAGACGCGATGGAGACGGCGGGCCCGTCGTTCGTTAGGCAAGACTTCCCTCAGCCAGGCATCATCCACCTGCCCGGCGGTTATACAGCGGCATTGCGCGACCGGGAAATGCTCGACCGGCGAGACGCAATCGCGCGCCGCCCTCAGGGAAATACGCGTCGCCTTCAGTCCGGCTCCGAGCGGGCTCATGATGCCCGCCGCTACCACCGCCACGCGTGCCCCTTTCGGCTTGTGCCCGTTACTCTTTGGCCTGGTCATTTTTCCCAACGATAGCCTTCTTTTATTCCGCTTGATTTGACTCCTGACCTACCTTACATAGCCGCCAGAAATAGCCGTTCCGGACGTTGGTGGATTGTCAGTTGAGTCTATTCAGTGACGATTTGAAATCCGATAAGCGGGAACAGTGACCGAGCAGCGTTTCGTTAAAGAATAAACTCAGATGGGCACCAAACTATACGTAGGAAATCTTTCCTTCAATACCACCGAAACGGACCTCCAGGACCTCTTCGCCCAAGTCGGCGCGGTCAGCGAAGTCACTCTCATGCAGGACAAATTTACCGGCAAATCGCGCGGCTTTGCCTTCGTCACAATGGGCAACGAAGCCGATGCGCAGAAAGCCATCACGGAGTTCAATGGCAAAACGGTCGAAGGCCGGCCTTTGACCGTGAATGAAGCGCGTCCCCGGGAAGCGCGGCCGCCGGGTGGCGGCGGCGGCGGTCGCGGCTATGGCGGCGGGGGCGGTGGCTATGGTGGTGGTGGCTACGGCGGCGGTGGTGGCGGCGGTGGACGCCGCGACGGCGGCCAGCGCCGCGGGCGCTAAGCCAGCAAAAAGAATTTTCGAAAAAGCGCCTGGGCAAAACCCAGGCGCTTTTTTTGTCGGCTGATCGGACGGCGCCAAGGATCGGCATATGGTTGGACTGCAAAAGCACCCGAAAGGTTCTTATGAAAGCGACCACAAACGGCACTTTTGCACGCTCTCGTCGTGGCCAATGACCGAAGCGGCCCGAGATCAGATCAACTGTCCCGGCGGCGCATGTGTCGAAAACGCGAACGGCTTCCTCGGAACATCGTAACCTATTCGCACCGGGCGACCATGGGCATTCACTGGATCACCTGTCGTTTACGGTCTCGGGACTAGGTGCGGCCGGGGTAATTCCTTGCTCTTAGGAACGCACCGCCAGGGAACATTACACTTTCGGTCAATTTCGCTAACAGGACTGGATTGACGAGGACAGACCTTTGATCGCATTCCGTCACGACCGGCGGCACGGGGTGAATACAAGCGGATGGGATCTTTGACTGGTACTTGCACGGTAGACGGCACCGATTTGTCCGGTGTTTGATCGGATGCGAAATGGCCCGTCTGCTCAGACCGCGATCCTTCCTACTGCTGCAGCGTTGTCTGGCGCCAATGGTGCGAGGTTTGGCTTGAGTTGGGTCATCACTGATGTCACTGGAGTGGATAATGGTAGAGTCCTCGACGGCTTCGGTCTTTCCGAGCGTTTCCGAGCTCGGTGCCTGCAAGCTCCTTGGAGTGGGTATTCTGCTTTGCGAGTTGTGCTTCCTGCGGCGCCGTAAATCAGCCCAGGACGTTTCCCTGTTCGCGAAAAACCCTGCGTTGAACGGCGTGGGATTTTCTTGCCTAACGTTCGCCGAGCAGTTCGTAGGAAAGAATGCTGAGGCAATAGATCGCGGCCGTTTCCACTCGCAGGATGATGGGGCCCAGGGTGAGCGGGATGCAGCCGTGGGAACGCGCCAGCGCAATCTCCGCCGGAGTGAAATCGCCCTCGGGCCCGATGAGCATCAACACGCTGGCCGGCTGCGCCCCGTTATGCGCGTCGGCGTATTCGGCCAGAATCTTTTTCAGGTGTTGCGCGCCTGGCTGGAGCGAGCCGATCAGCCTCAGGTCAAAGTGTAGGGGAGTCCGTGTCGGGCGCAGGGAGGCAGGTTGGACTGACGCGTGGTCTTCTTTCGACACGTTCGCCTCTGCACCAGGGAGCGAGGCGCCGGATTCGAGCTCGCGGAAGAAATTCTCAGGCGAGCGCGGGCGGTGCACCTGCGGGAGCCAGTTCTGGCCGCATTGTTTGGCCGCCTCCAGTGCAACAGCCTGCCATTTGGCCTGCTTCTGCATCGCGCTTTCCGTGTTGAGCTGCACCACAGTGCGGGTGGACAGGAGCGGGAAGATTTCCGCGGCGCCGATTTCGACCGCTTTCTGCACGATCAGGTCCATGTTTTTCCCTTTCGGAATGGCCTGGGCCAGGGTGATGCGGGCCGGCAGCGGCGGGGTTATCGCAGCCTGCAGAATTCGCAACCGCATCGCGTCCGACTCGAACGCACGGATCTGGGCGGTCGCTTCGCGTCCCCGACCGTCGAAGACGACCACGCGATCGCCAGGCTGGAGGCGCAGCACGCTCCGCGCATGATACGCCTCGGCTTCGGAGAGCGTCGCGGAAGGCCACTCGTTAGGCGAGAGATAAAAGCGATGCACAGGCAGGATGCAATCCTTCTGCCTTTCTCCTGATTTCCTGGCTTCCGGATTTCTTCATCCGGCGCCTAACGAAAGAATTCTTTTGCCCGCTCGAAGAAGCTGCGGTGCAGCGGGGCGTTGTCCTCTCCGCAAAGAGCGGCGAATTCCTCCAGCTTCTGGCGTTGCTCGTTGTTTAAGTGGCTCGGCACTTCGACCAGGAGGCGCGCGTAAAGGTCGCCTCGGTCGCGACTGTTGACGTGCGCCACCCCTTTGCCGCGCAAACGGAAACTCTGCCCGCTTTGGGTCCCGGCCGGCACTTTCAAACTCGCTTTCCCTTCCAAGGTCGGCACGGGGACCTCGCCCCCGAGCGCGGCGGTCGCGAAGGAAATCGGCACCTCGCAAAAGAGATTGTCGTCTTCGCGTTGAAAAATCGGGTGTTCTTTGACGTGGACGACGATGTAGAGGTCGCCTTGACCGCCGCCGCGCACGCCCGCCTCGCCGTTCCGGCTGGAGCGCAGACGCGAACCATGGGCGATTCCGGCCGGGATTTTGATTTTAATCCGGCTGGTTTTTTCCACTCGGCCTTCACCGCCGCAGGCGTTGCATGGTTTTTCGATCACTTCGCCCAAACCGCGGCACTGCGGACAGGTTTGCGACACCTGGAAGAATCCGCGCGAGCTGACCACCTGGCCGCGTCCGCGACAGGTTGGGCAGGTAACGGCCTGCGAGCCGGGCGAAGCGCCGCTGCCCTGGCACTTGTCGCAGGTGTCGAGCTTGCGGAGCTCGATTTCCTTCTCCACGCCGAAGGCCGCTTCCTCGAGCGTGATCGGCATGTCGTAGCGAAGGTCGCTCCCGCGTTGGCTGCCATCGGCTTGTCCACCACCGCCGCCGCCAAAGAAGGTCTCGAAGATTCCGCCCGCCCCACCGCCGCCGAAGACTTCGCGGAAAATATCAAACGGATCGTGAAAGCCGCCGCCCCGGCCGCCCTGGGAAAAAGCGGCGTGGCCATACCGGTCATAGGCGGCGCGTTTCTCACCGTCGGCCAGAACATCGTAAGCTTCTCCCAGTTCCTTAAATTTCTCTTCCGCGTGCGGGTCATCCGGATTCTTGTCGGGATGATATTTGACTGCGAGCTTGCGATAGGCGCGCTTGATCTCATCGCCGGAGGCGTTGCGACCAACGCTCAGGATTTCGTAGTAATCGCGTTTGGAAGTCACAGAGAAAAATTTTCGAAATCCCGAGGTCGAAATCCTAGGCAAGGCCCAAATCGGAGTGATCGAAAGAGGCGTTTCGAACTTTGGGCTTCGAGATGATTTCGAAATTTGACATTCGGATTTCGAAAATTAAATCGCGGGTCCGCTCGAGACAACGACAGTTGATGGCCGCAGGAGGCGATCCTTTAGCTTGTAGCCGCGGCGCATTTGCCTAACGACGTTGCCTTCGGGGACTTCGTTGCTCGCTTCGTGGGCGATCGCTTCATGCAGGTTGGGATCGAACTTTTGACCCTCGGCGTCGATCGGCTGGAGTCCGTTGTCGGCGAGGAAGTCGGTTAGTTGTTTCCAGACCATGCTCATTCCCGAGTAAACGGGAGAAGTTTCGCCTTCGCTTTTCGCGGCCGCGAGACCGAGCTCAAAGTTGTCCGCGATCGCGATCAATCGCTCGAGGAGCGAGCTGTTGGCGTATTTGATCGCTTCCTCCTTTTCGCGCGCGGCGCGCTTTTTGAAATTGTCGAAGTCTGCCTGGCTGCGCAGGGCCAGGTCGCGGAAGCGATCGAGGTCGGCCTGCAAGCCGGCGGTTGGGTCTTCATTCCCGTCTTCCCTGGTGGCCGGTGCGGGTGCGGAGGGATCGTTAGGCGGCTCGGCCGGCCGGGCTTCCTCAGTCACGGGGATGTGGCGGCGGTCAGTTTTGGAATGCTTCATGTTTTTCGAACTACAATCAAAGTGATGTCATCATGTTGCGCATGGCCGCCGACGAAATGGCGGACGTCGGCGGTGACGCGGTTGATCACTGCCTGGGCTCCCTCGGTCGCGCTGGCGCGGAGGGATCGGATCATCCGTTCCGGGCCAAATTCATTTCCGTTGGCATCGAGCGCTTCGGTGACGCCGTCCGTGTAAAGCATCAGGCAATCATCGCGCTCGAGGGCCACGGAAAGATCGCCGGTTATCCTATCGAACACGTCTCCGCTGTCAATTCCGAGAGCCATCCCAGGCGGCTTCAAGACCTCGACTTCGCCGGTCGCGGCGCGATAAAGGAGCGGCGCGTCGTGCCCGCCGCGCGAGAGGATCACGTGGTTGTTTTTATGGTCAAGAATCAGGTAAGCCATGCTGATGAACATGTCCTCCTTGATGTCGGGATAGAGCTGGCGATTGACCTTTCGCAAAACTTCCGCTGGCGATTGCGCGAGGCGGGCCTCCGCACGCAGGACACTGCGGCAGATCGCCATGATGAGCGAGGCCGGCACGCCTTTGCCAGAGACGTCGGCGATGACTACGCCGAGCCGCTCGTCGTCCACCCGGATGTAGTCAAAATAATCGCCGCTTACCTGACGCGCGGCGTAATTAACGCCCGCGATATCGAAGCCTTCGATCGCCGGCGGCTTCGAGGGCAGGAGAATGCGCTGAATGTCGCGGGCGATTTGGAGGTCGTGATCGAGCCGCTTCTTCTCGTTCGCCTCTGAATAGATGATGGCGTTGTAAAGCGCGAAGGCGGACTGTTCTGAGATCGATTTGAAAACGACGAATTCACTCGACGAAAAGGGCCCGCTCGCCGGGCCATTCGCGATCGCGAGCACGCCGAGATTCTGCCGGCCGTAGAGTAACGGTGCGGCCATGACCGAGGCCGCGCCGTGAGCGGTTTCGCGCAGTTTTGACAGCTCCGGTGCATCGGCGAGATCGGCCAGCAGAACCGCCTCGCCTTTTTTCCAGACCCGCCCGACGAGGCCTTCGTCCGGATGGATCGGATGGGAGCGAAGATAACTCTCGAGCGCGATCGGGGTCGTCGCTGACTGCTGGAGAATGCGATCGGGGACATCGACCAGCGGCGGACAGCCCTTGGAAAGAAAGGCGGGCACGAGCTTCGCGCCGCTGCGATCAACCAGGTAAAGCGCGCCGCCATGCGCGTCGAGAATGCGCACCGAACTCTCGACGATCAGGCGATGCAGGTCGTGCGGCCGGATGACGTCGCGAAAGGCTTCGCCGAGGCCGTGCAGGAAATCGAAGACGAGATTTTCTTCGACCTGGATGGCTTCGTTCGAACGCTCAAGAGCGCGGATGCGCCAGCGTTGACGTTGATAACTAAGCAGCCACCCAATCAGGGCGGCGACAAGCAGCCCAAAGAGAATTGAACGCATGGAGCCGAAGGCGTCTTACTTCGCTGGGCTCTCGTGCCGGAGATCTTGTTTGAGATATTCGAGGACGTCCTTGAACCGGGTCAGGTTTTCCGGCTGCGCCTGGCAGAGGGCTTCATGAGCCTCGAGCATCGTGCTCGCCTGCTCGCGTTTCACGGCTGTTTTCTCCGCCCCATCTCGCTCCGTTTTTGCCAGCTCTTCACACTCCGGCGCGTCCGCTCCATTGGCTTGGATGTCGAAAATCTGATCGAGCCCAAGACCGGAGAGCAGGTCGCGGCTCCGTGGGCTGCAATGGATGACCCGGAGCCGGCCCTGGCCGAGTTCCTTCAGCCGCAGCGCCATTCCCGCCATCGTTCCCATGAAAGTGGAATCCATCATTACACACTCTTCGAGATCAAAGACGAACTCGCGATAGCCTCTATTCACCATCTCGCGGCCAAACTCCTTCAGACTGCCGCTCTCGAGGAAGCTGCCCCGCCCCGCCACTCGCACCCAGACTACCGGGCCGGTGACGCCTACTTGAATCGAGGACTGCACGACTAACTAATGATAAAATTTCGCCGGACACTGTCAATCCAGCGGGAGGGCTTTGCCTTTTCAAGCAATTTACGCTGAGCGCAAGCTGGTGGATACGAGGGCTGCGGCCGTCGCGGGTGGTAGCCTCAGCCTCCAAGAATCGGTTCCGGAGGACGCCGCGCAGGACTGCGCTCACTCCCAAAGGTAGGATTGGGTGTGGGCCACGACCCGGCCGCCCACGATCAGCGAAGCGCGCCACGCTATCACCCGTCCGTCGGACGCAAAATCATCGCCGATGATCGCGAACTCGGTCTTGTGATGCCCCCGCGCGTGCGGATAACGGACCTCGCGCGCCTGTACAAAGGCATGCAGTTTTTCCTGCCGATACTCGAGGCGCACTTTCACATCCGCATCTCGTCGCGCCCGCCAGAAGAAGTCGAGGTAAGTGCCCAGGAGGTCGTGTTGGTCGAGGGCGGTGATCGCGCCATAGCTTCGGTAACTGCGTTCAAAAGCCACCGAGGCGTCGGTCTGCGCCGATATTCGAGGCGCCATCGGATCGAGGAAATACTCCTTCGTCTTGCGTAACTCGAAGCTCTTGTCGAGGGCGATGGGGAGCGGCCGCAGCTTTTCCACCTGATAGGGCCGCGGCTGCGGTGTCGCGGCGCAGCCGGCGAGAACAAGACAGGAAATAGCCAGCGAGATTTTCACGACGCGAGCATCAAACGGGAAGAGGGCATCGGTGTCAATCGCCGCCCCTTGGAGGGACGGGCGCCGTCCCAGCCGGGTCTCTCGTCTCTTGGGTAACGGAGCACTGGAGTGGTGGCAGTGCCGCCTGTGCGATCACTCCATTACTCCACCCTCGCAAGTTCGCGCGCATTGTGGGATGCCGCTAATTTCCCGCCGTGGTTCGGGTACAATACGAACGCGGGGTTTACCTGCCTGACGAGGACATTTGGCTCGATCCATTGGATGCGAAATCGTTCGCCTTCGTCTCGCACGCGCACAGCGATCACATCGCGCCGCACGAAGAGACGATTGTCTCGGAACGCACTTCGCGCCTGATGCAGGCGCGTTTGCCCGGCAGGCGCCACGAGCACATTCTCGCTTTTGGTCAGCCGGCTACGGTCCGTGGACTCCGGGTCACGCTTTTACCTGCTGGTCATATCTTTGGTTCGGCCCAGTTCTTTCTCGAAAGCGGCACTGGCAGCTTACTCTACAGTGGGGACTTCAAGCTACGGCCTGGCCGTTCTGCTGAGTTGGCGCAATGGAAACAGGCGGAGACCCTCATTATGGAGACGACCTATGGCCTGCCGCGTTATCGGTTCCCGCCGACCGAGCTGGTCGTGCAACAGATCGTCGCCTTCTGTCATGAAACGCTCGAGGAGGGTGCGACACCGGTTCTGCTGGGTTATTCGTTAGGCAAGGCGCAGGAGATTCTCTGCTCACTCGCGCGGGCGAATCTGCGTCCGATGCTGCACGGCTCGGTCTCTCGCATGACGCGCATCTATGAGAAGTTTGGCCAGTCTTTCTGCGACTACGAGCGCTACGACGCGGCCGCAGTTGTGGGCAAGGTGCTCATCTGCCCGCCGAGCGCGAATCATTCCCGGCTGCTCGAACGGATCAGGCACAAACGGGTCGCAATGATCAGCGGCTGGGCGGTCCAGCCCGGCGCGATCTATCGCTACCAGGTTGACGCAGCCTTTCCGCTTTCCGATCACGCCGATTACGACGACCTGTTGCGCTATGTCGAGTTGGTGCAGCCGCAACGCGTCCTGACCCTGCACGGCTTTGCCGCGGAATTCGCGCGCGACCTGCGCGACCGCGGGATCGAAGCCTGGGCGCTGGCGGCACAGAGCCAGATGGAGCTGACCCTGCCGGCAACGCCACTCGCGCGCCCCCCGATGGAGTCGGAGCCGGCCGCAGGCCCTTCCCAGCCTGACGAACCGTCTGAATTCAGGACTTTTGCAGAACTCGGAGAACAAATCGCGGCCACCGCGGCGAAGCTGGAAAAGGTGCGCCTCCTTTCCGAATACCTGCGCGCTCTCGCGCCCGAGCAGCTCAACATTGCCACCATTTTCCTGACTGGAATGCCCTTCGCGCAAACCGACAAGCGCTCTTTGCAAACCGGTTGGACCATCATCTACCGCGCCCTCCTCGAAGTCAGCCGGCGCGGCAACGCTGAGT
>JBOHXL010000100.1:0-24766 GCA_050736975.1 Chthoniobacterales bacterium
GCAAAGAGCAGTTCGCCGTCGCCCCACGGCAGATCCCAGCGCCCTACCCCCCCGGCAAACAAAACGTCGCCTCCGATGAGCAGTTCGTTCGGGCGCGACAAAAAACAGATACTGCCCGGACAATGCCCCGGCACTTCCAGCACTTCGAAATTCATCCCAAGAAAGTCGCGCGACGGCGTCGCCTCGATCAGGAGATCGGGCTGAACCGGCTCGATCTCCAATTGAAAACCGAAGTCGCGAAAGAAATTCCTCTGCGAAATCATCGGTGCGCTCTCGGGATGAACGCCCACTGGGCAACCGAAGCGCCGCTTGATCCTGGCCATGTCCTGAACGTGATCGATATGACCGTGCGTCAGAAGGAGGAGCCGCGGCTCGATTCCCTGACCGACCAGCCAGTCGCAGACGCCGTCCGGTGCGTCGAAGAGGATCCAACCCTCCGGCGCCTCGAGTGCGTAGCAGTTTGTCTCAAAAATTCCGCCGGTGAAGCTTCGGTAATCGATCATTTGAGTATCCCCCAGGGGCTCCCATCTCTCGGCCCAGGCTTCGCCCTCGAGCCGGACCACGAATCCAGGGAACGGAACTTGCACCACCAGAAACCTGTCTGCATCCGAATCTAAATTTGAATCTTCCATCAGGAACGTTGTCTTATTCTTCACTTCAGGGACTGGTGGGTGAGGTTGCCCACCTTGCTTTCAAATCGAATTCTGCGACTTTTTCCGTCCGCTTTTATGAATAAATTTCTTCGTCGATCCGTTGCGCTGCTGCCAGGTTTGATGGTCGTCGCGCTGGCTGCGCAACCGGTCTGCGCGAAGTCGGATGAGGAGCAGATCGGGCTCTCGGTCGGCCGTCTTCTCGAGGAAGGGCATTACACCCACCACCCGCTGGACGACGAGATCTCGCGCAAGTTGCTCACCGGTTACCTCGAGATGCTTGATTTCAGCCATCTCTTTTTCACCCAGAAGGATGTCGACGCTTTCACGGCCAAATACGGCACCGCGCTCGACGACGATATCCTGCTCGGCAACCTCAAGCCCGCGCACGAAATCTTCGCTGTTTTCCAAAAGCGCGTGGAGGACCGGGTTAAGAAAATCAAGGAGCTGCTCAAGCAGCCAATGGATTTCAAAACCAACGAAACCGTTTTGTTGAGCCGCCAAAAAGCGCCCTGGCCAAAGGACGAAGCGGAAGCCGACGACCTCTGGCGAAAGCGGATCGAGAATGAGTTGCTCCAGGAAAAACTGAGCGAGCACCCGATCGAGCCGGGCCCGAAATTGGTCGAGCGGCGTTACGACCGAATGTTGCGCAACATCCACGAGGAGGACGACGAAGAGCAGGTGAAGCTCTTCCTCGACGCGCTCGCCCAAGCCTACGATCCGCACTCGGAATACCTGAGCGCGTCGGACCTGAAGAATTTCAGCATTAATATGGGACTCTCGCTCGTCGGCATCGGGGCGATGCTGCGGAGTGAAGACGGCTACGCCAAAATCGAAAGCCTCGTCGCCGGCGGGCCGGCGCAAACCAGCGGGCGCATTAAGGTTGGTGATCGCATCACTGCCGTCGCCCAGGGGTCTAAGGATTTCGTTGATGTTCGCGATATGCGGCTCGACAAGGTGGTCGAGCAAATTCGCGGCAAGAAAGGCACCAAGGTTCGGCTCCTGATCATTCCGGCGAATGCGACCGACCCATCGCAACGCAAAACCGTCGAGTTGGTGCGCGACGAGATTAAGCTCAAGGACCAGGAAGCGCGCGCCGACATCATCATCAAGAAAGACCGCAATGGCGACCCGGTGAAGCTCGGCTGGATCACTCTCCCGTCATTTTATGCCGACATGGATTCGCACAAGAAAAGCACGACAAAAGACGTGCTCGCGCTCCTCAAACGGCTGAAGAAAGAAAAAATCGCCGGCCTCGTGATCGACCTGCGCCGCAACGGCGGCGGCTCCCTCGAGGAAGCGATTTCGCTCACCGGTCTCTTTCTCAAATCCGGCCCGGTCGTGCAGACGAAAGGAGCCAACGACCGCGTCGTGGTCTCGACCGATCCCGATCCCGGCATTGCCTACGACGGGCCTCTCGTCGTCCTGACGAGCCGACAAAGCGCCTCAGCCAGCGAGATTTTTGCCGGAGCGCTGCAGGATTACGGCCGCGCCGTGATCGTCGGCGACAAGAGTACTTTCGGCAAAGGTACCGTCCAGACCATTCTCGAAATTGGACGCTTTACGTCCCTCCTCGGCAACCGATCACAGGATGATGGAGCGCTTAAGTTGACCATCCAAAAATTCTATCGCGTCGCCGGCGGTTCGACCCAATTGCGCGGCGTGAGTTCCGACATCCTCCTTCCGACCCTGACCGACCTACCGGAGTTCGGCGAGAGCGCCTTAAAAAATGCACTGCCCTACGACGAAGTGCCGCCTGCCAAGTACACCAAATGGTCAGACACCCATCCGCTTTTCATCCCGGAGTTGAAAATACGTTCCGCCGCGCGGGTCGCTGCGAATCCGGAATTTAGTTACGTGACGGAAGACATGGAGCGTCTGCGCAAGAAACTGGATGACAACCGGATTTCGCTGAACGAAGACGTCCGGCGCCACGAAGTAGACGCGGAGAAGATGCGCAAGGAAGAGCGCTCGAAGGAACGACTCGCGCGCCACCAGGAGGAACCGAGCATCTATCGGCTTACACTCGAGACACTTGATAATCCCAAGCTGGAACTCATCATGTATCCAGGGAAGATTGCCGAGGCGAAAACCAAGCCCGACCTCAAGACCGCGCCCGAAGCCGCCCCCGACCCGGATGACGCGGACGATTCCGATCTCGATACCGGCGACGACAGCAAGCCTGCCGCGATTGATCCGGAGCGGGACGAGACGCTCAACATTCTGACCGACTTGGTGCAATTGAGCGCCGGTCCAAAAACGGCCAGCACCGCGCAGACGGGTCGTTAGGCGAGCCTGCAGCCGACCGATTCTCTCGGTTCTCAAGGCGAAAACCGTGGGAGAAAGATAAAAGCCGTCGACTGACGCCGGGCGGTTTGCTATGTTCCCGCCATGCCCCCCTTCGTCAGGCTGACGAGTGCGCTCGCCATTGCGCTGGTTCTCCCCGGGTTCGCCGGCGCGGCCCGGGCGGACGTGACCACCGGCTTGGCTACCGCCCATGGCCAAGCAATGGCTGAATTTCAAGCGGGCCATTACGCCGAGGCCGCCGCCCAACTGGAAGCGCTCATAGCCCGCGTCGAAGTGACGCCCCAGGTCGAGCCGATCTATTACACGATTGGGTCCGCTTGGTTCAACGATGGGGATTACACCAAAGCGATCGCCGCCTTCAGGAAATACCAGGCGAACTTCCCGAATGGGCCACACGCCGACGGCGTCGCTTTCGCGATCGCGCAGTCGAATTTGCCAAACAAGAACTTCAAGGACGCCGCCGCGCAGATGGCGAGAATGGAAAATGATCCGCAGCGGCGCGAACAAGCGCTTCTTTTCGAGGGAGAAGCCTTCCAGGCGGCGGGCAAACCCGAGGCGGCGATCGACGCCTTGGAAAAGCTTGCGGCCAAAGAAATCTGGACGGCCAATACGATGCGCGCGGCGACCATGCTGGTCCGGCTTTACGCCGAGAAAGGCGACGGCGCCAAAGCGCTCCGTACCCTCGATGCGATCCACCAAAAGATCGCCCTGGCCGAGAACATCATTGAGCTGAACGCGCTCACGGTGGCTCTGGGCGACAAGTTCTACAACAAGCTGCAATACAAGGAAGCGCTCGCCTGTTACCGCTTTGCCTGGTCGCGCGAACAGGTTGTCAGGCTGCAAAACCAGCGGATCGCCGCGCTGCAGCACAAGATCGAGGAGAACCTGGCCGCCGCTCGCGCCAACCCGGCCGAGATCACGCATCTCGTCCCGGCTAACAATCAGCTCAAGGAGAGCATTGCCAGCGCCCAGAAGCTGCTCGCCGATTTCGAGAAGCTACCCTCGATTACGCCGGCGATTTACCTGCGCCTCGGTCGCTGCTTTTACGAACTGGATCGCAAATGGGAAGCAATCGTGATGAACCAGGAAATTGTCGATCGCTTCAAGGAAGGTCCGGAGCGCGAGCCGGCCCTCTTCGGTCTGATCGTGGCCCTGGCCGACGTTAACCAGGCGAAACGCGCCGAAGATCATTGCGAAGTATATCTGCGCGATTTCAAGAATGGGCCGAACGTTGCCACAGTTGGCTATTTGTCAGGCACGGTCGCTCTTCAGGCAGGCGACCTGCAGGCGGCGGAGACTCGTTTTGCCCGCATCCTTGAAACCCAGCCCAAGAGCCAGTTCCGCGAGCAGATTCGTTATCTGCTGGCCAACGCCAGATTTAGCGCCGGCAACTACAACGAGGCGGTCGCGGCTTACAAGAAATACCTCAGCGAATTCCCGCAGGGGCCCAACGTCGAAGACGTGAAATATCGCATCATCCTGTGCGCGCTCTTCGCGGGGAAATATCGGGACGCGATGAACCAGCTCCAGGATTACATCGCGAAACATCCCAATGGCGATTTCCTTCCCGACGCCAAATACCGGCTCGCGGTTTGTGAATATGCCGCCTCTCGCTACGACGAGGTCATCACCGATTGCCGGGCGTGGGAAGCGCAATTCCCAAACAATCCGCAGCTCGGCGAAGTGCTCGCCCTCCTCGGCGACGCCTGCGCCGCGAGCGATCGCGAAGCCGACGCCATCCCGGTTTACATCCGCTCCTGCCAAACGTCGGCGATCGACGAGGTGATGAACTACTCGCTCTTTGCCGCAGGCAAGCTGCTGCAAAAACGGGGCGAATGGGACAAGGTGGCAGAGCTCTTCAGCGGCTTCATTAAGGACAAGTCCGATAACCCAACCGTCGTCTCTGCGATTTACTGGATTAGCAAAGCGAAGGCGCACGAGGGCAAAATCGACGAAGCAAAGCAGCTCGCGGCGGACACGACGAAGAAGTACATGGCTGATCCGAGTCGCGATGCGGTCGAGCAACTGATCACGCAGCTCGCACAACTTTGTGTGAGGAAAAAGCCCGTTGTGGACGATGCCGGCGCTGAGCTCGATCGCCTGCTTGCCTCGCCCGCCAACCAGGTTTCGGCCATCGCCAAAGCGCGAATTCTGTTCGCCAAAGCGGAACTCGCGCGGCTCCGGCGACAACCGGAGGAAGCAGAGAAGATCCTTGCGCAGATTGCGAACGCGTTTCAACCGGAAGAGCTGAGCCCGCGCTTATTGGGCGAGGCGGGCGATTACCTGTTAGGCAAAGAGAAGTTCGACCGGGCAGCGGAGTTTTATCGACGCTTACTGGATGACTTCCCGAAGAGCGAGATGCTCGATTTTGCCTGCAACGGGCTCGGTGAAATCGCCTACCAAACGAAGAATTATCCGAGAGCGCTGCGCTATTTCACCGATGGCATGGAAAAGATCGCCGCGGTGCAAAAGTTGAAGGATCTCTCTCTTGGCCGCGCCAAGACGCTCCTCGCGCTCGGTAAACTGGACGAAGCAGAGAGAGCCTTTGAGCAGGTGGCGTCGGTCCGCCAATGGCGCGGTGACGCTACCGCCTTCAGCGTTTATTCATTGGGTCAGATCGCCGCCAAACGCGGCAAGTGGGCCGAGGCCAATGCCTATTTCCAGCGCGTTTACGTCGGCTATCAAAAGTTCCTGCCCTGGGTGGCCAAAGCCTATATCGCGAGTGGCGAGAGCTTCGAGAAGCTCGGCAAAATCCAGGAGGCAACCAACACCTATCGTGAGCTGCTCCGCAACGAGAAACTGGCTAACTTCTCCGAAGCGGCCAAAGCCAGGGAACGTTTGGAGGCCTTGGGCCAGGGATGAAGAAGACTCGCCGATTGAAAGCCCGGTCTCACCTCGCACCCGCCGGGCTGCATCACGGCACGTTTTACCATGCTCGATTTACGATCGTCCTCGCCTTCCTCCTCGTCCTGGTCAGGCCGATTCAAGCCCAAAACATTCTCCTAAAAACCGGCCAGACGATCGAAACCCAAGGCCTGCGCCGTGCTGGCGACATGGTGCTGGGGAAGATCCAGGTCGGCTCCAGCAGCGGCGAAGTCCGTTATCGAGTCTCTGCCATTTCCAGGATCGATTTCCCGGAACCGCCGCAGTTGAAAACAACTGCCGAATTCCTCACCCAGGGCGAATCGAAGAAGGCACTCATCAGCATCGGCCCGATCGTGAAATATCACGGGCAATTTCGCGATCTGACCGGCAACTGGTGGGCACAGGCTGCGCTCCTCGAAGTCTCCGCCCTAAGTGGAATGCAACTCGACAAAGAGGCCGAAAGCCTCGGGGACGAGATTCGCAAAAACGTGACCGACGCCGAGACAGCGCGCGCCGCGCAGTTACAGCTCGTTCCGGAACTGGTGCGTAAGGAAGACTTCGAGAAGGCGCTCCAACTCTGTGATGCCGTGATCAGGAAAAGCGCCAAACCCGAGGTGCTGGCCGAGGCGTGGGTGCGAAAGGGCGACACCTTCCTCGCTCAACGCCAATGGGACAGCGCGGTCCTCGCTTATCTCCACATCCCGATTTTTTACGAGGACGAAAAACTCTGGATGGCACCCGCTCTCCTCGGGAGCGCGCGCGGCTTCCGCGGTCTGGAAGACTGGGAACGAGCGAAGCAATCTTTTAATGATCTAACCAACCAATTTCCAAAATCAGCGCAGGCGGGGATCGCCCGGGCCGAATTGAAGAAACTGCCAAAATGAAAAAGAAGATTCGCAAAATATCTCGCCTAACGACACTAAGACGTCCCGCCCGCTTGCTTGCGGCCACAGCCGCAGGGGCGTCGCTCCTGCTCGCCCTGCCGGTCCGGGGCCAGGGAGGTTGGCCGACGCCGCCCGCCGGTGTGCAATCGAAAACCCTCTGGCAGCAGATCCAGGAAGGCGGCTGGGTTATGTTCCCAATCGCCCTCTGTTCGATCGCGACACTCTATCTGATTGGCGACGGCATCATTCGCACAAGCCGCAAAAAGACGGCGCCTCCCGAGCAAGAGGAATCGCTCAAAACGCTCTTCCGACAAGGTGATTACG
The DNA here is from genome assembly GCA_050736975.1 of Chthoniobacterales bacterium. Lineage (GTDB taxonomy): Bacteria > Verrucomicrobiota > Verrucomicrobiia > Chthoniobacterales > UBA10450 > Palsa-1392. The sequence goes on from JBOHXL010000100.1 coordinate 7,031, forward strand.
TGAGCGCGCACAACTACTGCAAGACTAACCCTTCGCCGCTCGCCAATGTCCTGCGGGTAGGAATTGGTCTTCTCGGCGAGGGCAAGCAAGTGGCTGAAGACGGCATGATGGGGGCGCTGGCAAAGGAAAATTCGCAGATGCAGACCTACATTAGCTACCTCTCGGTCATCGGCGTCACCACGCCGATGATTGGATTGTTAGGCACGGTCACCGGCATGATCAAAGCCTTCGCCAAGCTCGGCTCGAGCGGCATCGGTGATCCTTCCGGACTGTCCGCTGCGATCGGCGAGGTGCTCGTCGCAACCGCGAGCGGTCTCATCATTGCCATCCCGGCCTTCGGCGCCTTCTACTTTCTACGCAACCGCGCGACCGATTCTCTGCACCACATCCAGGACATTGCGAGCCGCCTCTTCCGCAAAATGCCTTACGAATCGCTCGCCGGCGTGCAGCTCGGCGACGATGAATTGTTCGCTGCCGTCCCCAACTGGCTGGCGGCCGATGTCCCCTCGGAACAAAACCCAAGCGGGCAGTTGGCCTAACGACTAACGAACCATGGCGGTCGGAGGCGGAAACAGCGACGGGGGCGAACCCGAATTTCAGGTCGCGCCGATGATCGACGTGCTCCTGACGATTCTCGTCTTCTTCATGACGATCACTTCCGCGCAGATCTTGAAAGTCGATACGACAATCCAGTTGCCAATCGCGAAGGACGCGCAGAGAAAGGACAACACCCGTGCTGAGGCGATCCTCAACGTGCGCTGGAAGCTGCCGGCGAAAAAGGCGCTTTTCGTTTTCGATGATCATGTTTACCAAAACGCCGCGGAGATGGTCGGACCGCTCAAAACCGCGCGTGACACCGGCGAGAAAAAAGTGACGGCCGGTGCCAGTCCCGCCTTCCGGGCTGTCATCCGCGGCGACCGCGATGTGCCGGCGATCTATGTGTCGCAAGCGATGAACGCCTGCGCCCAAGCCGGCATCAGCGACATCTCGTTCTCGACCGTTAACAAGGAATGAGAGACAGGATTTGCAGCGTTAGTGGATGAGAAAAAACGTCCGCAACCGCTCTCTCAATTCATCCCGTCCCGCAAATCCTGTTTAAGAACCGCATAACGAGTCGTTCCTTTTGAACCATGCGCCTGGAGATTAATCCAAACGAAGGCAACCTCGGTTTCCAGATCGCGCCCATGATCGACGTCGTCTTCGTCATCATGCTTTTCTTCATGGTCATGGCGGGCGCGGTGAAGATCGAAAATGAACTCAACACCCAACTTCCCGGTATGGCCGAAACCGCGGCCTCGACCGACTTTGTTGATGAGCAGATCATTACCATCTCGGACGCGGGCGAGATTGCGCTCAACGATGAGCCGTTCGATTCCGCGACGAGCAAAGAGCTGCCGCAGCTCAAGGCGACCCTGATGCGCCTGAAGCAAAACGCCGACGCCGCGAAAACACCTGCCGTCATCACGATCATCAGCGACACCCAGGCCAAATACAGCCGCACGATCGACGTGCTCGACGCCCTCGCGTTGGCGAGGATCGACAACGTGACCTTTACCGTTTCGGAAGAAGAATAACGCCCGGACGATTTCGTCAGGCGTCTGGCAAATAACGCTGCACGGCCGTGCGATCGCCCTGCACCGCGATCGTGTAAACGCGGTCGTTTTCCGCCCAGCTCGCGGTCATCCACTTGCCGGCGCTGGCAAAGATCGGTTTTTTGCCCGGCTGCATTCCCGGCATGGCCGCACGGTCCGTCACGAAGAGATGCGCCAATTGATCCCCTTCCCGCTGAAAGCAAACCAGGGCTACGTCGTGACCGCGGAAGGAAAGAATCCGGCAACCAAGCGGCTGGAGCGCGGCGAGGCGCGGCGGAATTTGCAGCGGGAGCGCCGCCTTTGCCAGCCAGCCCCTGATCGCAGCCAGATCGTTGCTTCTCATTTCGAGCGGTGGATTGAGGCGAATGAAGCTCACCATCTCCTGCACATAATCGGGAACCTCAGCCGAGGCAGAGGCGGGCTGGGACGGGGCCGGCCGCAACAGACTAACGATTTGCACCCCGAGAAAGAGCAGCGCTGCAACGGCCGCCAGAGCGGCCGCCAGACTCCACGGACGGGAGCCCAGCGGCCGGGTGGCCTGCGCAAGGATCCGTGTCCTCAAACCAAACGGCGCGGGGAGCGCGGCAATCTGCGCGGCCATGGCACGATCAAACGCCTGCTCCTCCGCCAGCCAGCAAGCCAGGTCCGGATTCCTCTCCGCTTCCTGCAACGCCTCGGAAAAATGCGGATCGTCTTTATCCTGGCCGCCTGGGCGATACGACTGAAGAATCAGGCGGGCTTCCTGCTCAGTCATAGGCAGCTCCTTCGCTCTCTTCATTTGTTGGGCGGGCGCTATCCGCGAGCGCTTTGCGCAACTGCGCCTTGCCGCGCGAGATGCGGGACATGACAGTGCCGATCGGGATCTCCAAAGCCTCGCTGATCTCCTTGTAGGAAAGTTGCTGGAGGTAAAATAGCGTGAGCGGCGCGCGGTAGATCTCCTCGAGGGCAAGCAGGGCGCGCTGCACGATGTCACCATCGAGCTGGTTCACAACCGACGCCGAGATACTTTGCGCAGCCATCACTTCCGCCGTGTTCTCCGAATCGACAAAACGGTCCTGTTGCCTCTTGCGACCGAGAAATTCGCGATAGAGCGAAGTGAAAAGCCACGTCTTGACCTTCGAGAGATCACGCAACTGGTGCCCTTTCGAGGCCCAGAGCAGGAAAGTCTGCTGGGTGAGATCGGCCGCATCCGATTCCTGGCGACTAAGCGAAAAGGCGAAGCGGTAAAGCGGCATGTAATAATCTTCGACCAATTTTTCGAAGTCGAGAGCCGCCATGCTGCGATCGTAAATCGGAGCGGCCAAGGCCGCCAAATAAATCAACACAGCGAGATGGTTCCTTCTTCCGGAGGTGCGAGCGAAGAGGAGTGAATGTTATTCCCGACTGTTACCTCGCCGATGGGCCTGGAACTGAAGCTCGGGAGCGGCCGGGCTCAGTAAGCCCACTTGCCGCCGACCGACGAGAGCGCTGGCAGTTCGCCGGTCGAGTAATCCGTCTTGCCGATCGCGCCCCACATCCGGGTGCCGGTCGCTTCCCGCCAAAATTTGCTCATGCTTTCCGCGGTATGGCAGCCCCAGCTCTTTACATACGCGTCCCGCGCGAAATCGCGCCGGTCGATCTTCTTCAAATCCGTCTGGTGCAGCCACGCTTTCGAGGCGCTGTCGATGACGTTGCTGTAATCGAAAAGGAAACAAGCCATGTTGGAGTGGCCGAAGTATTCGAAACCGGAGATTTTGATCCGATCACGCGGCTCCCCGTTGTTTAGGTAATTGATCACGTCGCCGCCGTGATTGAACCAGACCAAGTGGAGGTGAAACTTGTCGCGCACGCTGTTGATATTCACAATCAGGTCCTGATGCTCCTGTACTCCGCGATCGACATAACCGGGTTTGTAGACCAGCCAAGTGATCATCGCCTGCGGTCCCAGTTCGGCGCGCACCTGCTCGGTCCGCACCCGGGCGGAGTGAACGAAATTGGCCCACCAATGATCGTGCGCGATCGGGCCTTTGTATTGCTCCCAGATGTGAAGCGACGGTCCACCCACTAGAATGATGTATTCGCGCCCTTGTTGCGCCTGCGCGCTGATCGTGGCGAAGAGAAAGAGAAGAATGGCGAGGCCCTTTTTCATGATTTGAAAGGGGGAGCATTACGTATGCGCGGAACAGAAGATCATGCAAGCGACGACCAAGCCGAAGGCCCGCGTTGAAGGTGCAAGAACTCGCCACTCCCCCGGTGAGGGCGACGAGCCAAGCCGCCGAGGAAGCGTTTGCCCAACGAATTAGCGAGGTTGAGCCCGCACATTGCGGGCCCCATTAGACGACTGAAGACAAGCAGCACCCCGGCGATGCGGACCGAATCTGGTTACGACAAGGTTGGAATCGGCCTAACGACGACAGGCGTCCGGTCGTCGTGCGCGCATCGCGGCAGCCGCTTTCCCTATCGATCTGCGGATGGCGAACAGACGGTGGCGCATTATCGTTTGCCGCGGCGCGCTTCGTATTGTTGCCAGGATTCCCAGGCGCGCTCCCAATTCTGTTTCGCGGCCCAAGCCTCGGCTTCCAGATATTCGAAATAGGCCGGCGCATCCGGTTGCGCGCTGAAATGCCGGGCAGTGGCGAGGGCGTCATCCGTCTTGCCAGCCGCCATTTGGGCACGGTAAAGAGCGTAGCCGGTCGCAAAGTCGGTGGGATCGGCGGAAAATTTCTGCTCCAATCCGGTGATCGATTCGTCCCTTGCAACTCTGGGCAAGAGTGGCGGCGATGCGAAACGCCTAACGAGTTGCCATGCCTGGGCGAACGCGCTCTGTCCCGCATCATGGCGTGCCACCCCGGGCCAGGCAAACTCCAGCCATTCGGGATGCGCCGCGACAGTGCGCAGTAACGCGTCGAGCGGATCGTGGTTCGACCAAAGCTCAAAAAGCCGCCGCTTTTGGCCGGCCGAAAAATTCTCGATTGTCGGATCGCGGGCGAGCAGATCGCGCATCGCGGCCTCGAACTGCGCCGGGGTCGCGGCTTCCAGATAATCGATTGTCAGGTCGGGCCGATTGAAGGCGAGCTCGCGCAAGGCCTCGTGCACCTTCTGGTCGTAATTCTCCGCCTCGCCGAGCATTTGCGAATAAATGCCGGCGGCGTCCGCGCCCGGGCGCCGGAGCGCTTCGCGCCAGGCGGTAATCGCGAGCGTCGGCCGCCAGCCGAGCCAGGCTTTGCCTTCTGCAAGCGGCAGCTGATAGCCGCTCGGTTCCAGAAAACGGGCGCGCCGAAAATCATCCAGGGCCAAGGCGACCGGCTGGCGCAACCCGATGCGGGCGACGGCACGGAGGAAGTAAAGTTGCCAATCGAGTGGGGCCCACTCCAGTCCCTGATCGGCGTGCGCGATGGCCTCCGCAAAACGATGACCGCGATTTGCCACCACAACGGCTTCCCGGGCGTTCTCGACCCCGATTCGTCCGGGCAGCGGCAGCATGCGCCGCCAGGCCATAAACCAGGCAACGCTGATGACCGCGAGGAATAAGCCGACGAAGCGAAAGAGAATCGGCAGCCATCGGCTCGGAAGCCCCGGAGTTGGGCGGATCTGCGCAAGCCCGAGAAGAAACGTCCCCGCCAGAAAAGAGGCGAAGCGGTGAGCAGGGACGTCGACAAATCCGTGGAGCGCGAAAAGAAGGGCGCCGACGAGCGCGGCATAACGCAGGCGCTGGTTCGTTCCTTCCTGCAATGGAAAAGCCCGCCTAACGAAAAAGACCGCCGCGACGAAAAGAAGCGGCAGCGCCGGCCAACCCATCTCGGTCCAGACCCAAAGCCAGTCGCTTTCCGGGTGGAGCGCACGGGTGACGCCACGGGAGGCCGTCCGAAAAAGTGCAAACACGCTCTCGAAATTCCCGAGCCCGACGCCGCACCAGGGCGAAGCCCGGATCATCGTCCAGACATCGCGAAAGATGAGCCAGCGATAATCGGAAGTAACAGAGCCTTCGCTCCCGAGGCGAAGGTGGAAGCGCTCGATCGTTTCGCCGCCGAAGAGCAACAGCCCGGCGAAAAGGATAAGGAGGAGCGAGGCCGCGATCGCCACACTCGGCCCCGACCATTTCCGAAACGCGAAGCGCACCAGCCAGGCCGCAAAACCAACCACAAGGATGAGAATCCCAGCTCGCGAAAAGGCCAGAATGAGCGCCGCGATCAAGACGCCAAGGCCGGGCAGCCAGATAATCCAGCGTTTGTGGCCGCGACGAAAATCATCCTGCAGGCAGCCGAGCACGACGAGGGTGGAGATGCCGAACAAATCGCCGGTCTGATTTCGATTAGGGAATGGTCCGAAGCCCATCTGGTTATGCCAGAACGGAAGGGCCTCCTCCTTGAAGCGCAGGTAAAGACAAAGCCCGGCGAGCGCAATGATGCCGGCGGCAAAAATGCGCGCGGCCAGCCGAATATCGCGCAGATGCGCCTCAAACGTCGTGACGTAATAAATCCAGGCGAGCCCGGCAAGCAGAAGGCACAAGCTGTCGAGTGTCATCCAAGGCTGAGCCGAAACGGTGGGCGCGAGGCGCAGCCCAAAATCTTTCGTTAGGGCAATCCGCCACGGCGGCGCGGTGAACCAGTCCGCCGGCAAGAATGCGACTGCGGCCAGGGCGACGAAAAGCAGGGCGATCGTGTTCAAGACGGGGCCGAGGGAAAAGCGCGGCGGGCGGGCGAGCAAAACGAGCGCAAAAATTCCGATGACAGCGGCTTCGCTCCAGCGCCGCGTCGCGCCGCCGAGGAAAGCCGCGAGGACAACCAGCAACGGCAGGACGACGGCCACCCCGGTCGAGGCATGGCCGCCGGTTGCGACTGGTCTTTTGGCCGGCGATGACTCGGATGGTTGCATCGATCGTCTAATTGCGGTGGAATGTGGTCGGCGCAACCAATTTGCGCTCTTCAAATGGAGCGAACCAGTGTTTCTCTCGATGGGCGAATTAATTTTCCAACCGCGCAGGCCGCAGCCCTGAGCGTTGATCGATAATCATGCTCACCCAGCGCGCCCAGGGATTGTACCGCGTTTTCCTGCTTTGCCAGATCGCAATCGTGGCGGCGCTTTTCTGGTTCGGCGTCTGGGTAATGGTGACATTTTATTCGCCCGGCGCGGAGCTCACCTGGCGCCGCTACAGCATTTATTGCGCGATGCTTGTCATCGGCATTCTCGGCGAATCCCTCAGCCGCGAGGGTTCGAAAAAATATTTCCTCCAGCGCGAACTCCTGCGCCAGAATCGGCTCGCCCTGCGCCAGACCTTCGCCAGTGTCGGCGTCCTGGTTCTTTATCTGATCGCGACCAAGGACGCCTTTATCTCGCGAATTTTCTTCTTCAATTTTCTCCCCTGGCTCTACGTCGCGCTCCTTTTTTCCCACCACTTCTTGCCGCAGTTCTTGGCCCGCGGGATGTTTCGCCGCGAAGAGAAGACGCTTCTGGTCGGCTCGACGGCCAAGGCCAGGATGTTGCGCGGCTGGCTGCGCCGCAAGGCCGAGATGGGCTTGCGCACCGTTGGCATTATTTGCGAGGAACCGCTTGGCTGCACCGACGACAAAGTCCCGGTGCTGGGCAGCACGGACTATTTGCGCAGCGCGATTCAAGAGCATGGCGTAACACAGGTCATCCTGCTCGAGTTCCCGCCTTTTACCGATCTCACTCGCAACCTCATCGCGACCTGCGACCAGCTCGGCGTGCGGCTTTTGATGGTGAGCGATCTCGAAGAAAAGCTTGGCCATCCGGTGACCCATTTCGACGATGACGGTTTTCGCTTCCTTGGGCTGCGGGAAGAGCCGCTCGAGAATCCGTTTAATCGCGGACTAAAACGGACGATCGATTTCGCCCTCGCCGTACCGGTCATGCTCCTGCTTTTCCCCCCCCTGGCCGTGATCGTCTGGCTGGCGCAGCGATCGCAATCTCCGGGCCCGCTTTTCCACAAACAGACCCGGGCTGGGATTCAAAACCGGCGCTTCGATATCTGGAAGTTCCGCACGATGCATCCGGAAAACCTCGACCTGGCGCGGCAGGCGACGACCGAAGACGAGCGGGTTTATTCGTTAGGCCGATGGTTTCGCAAGCTCAGTATCGACGAGATCCCGCAATTTTGGAACGTCCTTCGCGGCGACATGAGCGTGGTCGGGCCGCGGCCGCATTTGATCGAGCATAACGAACAATTCTCCCAACTGATGGCGAACTACCAGGTGCGGACCTTCGTCAAGCCGGGTATCACCGGGCTGGCGCAAGTGCGCGGTTTCCGCGGCGAAGCGCAAACGAGCAAGGACATTCAGAATCGGGTCGCTTGCGACATCGAGTATCTCGAGAACTGGAACCTTTCGCTCGAGTGCGGCATCATCCTGCGTACGATCACGCAGCTGATCGTGCCGCCACCATCGGCTTATTGAAGCAACGCGAGGCCTGGCCTAACGACTGAGCCGCTTTGCCACCTTTTCATACTCCGCCAGAAGTTCCTTCGGCACCTTCGGCCCGAGCGATTCCAAAAACTTTTTCTGCCCGGCCAGTTCCCTCGCCCATTCGTCCGGCTTAACCGCCAACAACTCGCGCATCGTCTCGGGCGAAACGCCCTCCAAACCTCCGAGGTCGAGATCTTCCGCACGCGGCACGGCCCCGATTGGGCTGTCTCCCGCGCCACCGCGGCCCTCACAACGGTCGACAATCCATTTCAAGACGCGCAGGTTCTCGCCAAAGCCCGGCCAAAGAAACTTTCCCTCGGCGTTCTTGCGGAACCAGTTAACGTGGAAGATGAGTGGCGGATTGCTCAGGCGTTTACCGGTCGCAAGCCAGTGCTGGAAGTATTCCCCGATGTTGTAGCCACAGAAAGGCAGCATCGCCATCGGATCGCGCCGCACCTGACCGACCGCGCCGGTCGCGGCCGCCGTCGTCTCGGAAGCCATGGTCGCACCGACGTAGACGCCATGCCTCCAATCATCGGCCTGGAAAACGAGCGGCATCGTGTTGCTCCGGCGGCCGCCGAAAATGATCGCGCTGATCGGGACACCTGCCGGGTCTTTCACCGCCGGATCGAGCACCGGATTGTTGCGCATCGGGGTGGCGAACCGGCTGTTGGGATGCGCCGCTTTATCCTGCGAAGCGGGTGTCCAGGAATGACCCCGCCAATCGATCGCCTCGTCAGGTGGGTCGCCATCCTTGCCCTCCCACCAAACGTCGCCGTCTTTCGTTAGGGCAACATTCGTGAAAAGCGTGTCGTGCTCGATCGAACGCATTGCATTTGGGTTCGACTTGTAACTCGTGCCCGGCACAACGCCGAAATAACCGCTCTCCGGATTGACCGCGTAAAGCCGGCCATCGTTCCGGATTTCCATCCACGCAATGTCGTCGCCGATGGTGGTGATTTTCCAGCCGGCAAAATGCAGCGGTGGAACGAGCATGGCAAAATTGGTTTTGCCGCAGGCACTGGGGAAAGCCGCCGCGACGTAATGCTTTTTTCCTTCCGGCGATTCGACGCCGAGGATGAGCATGTGCTCGGCGAGCCAGCCCTGCTTTTTCGCGAGATACGAAGCGATGCGGAGAGCGAGACATTTTTTGCTCAAGAGAACATTGCCGCCGTAGCCGGAGCCGACCGAGATGATGGCGTTGTCCTGAGGGAAATGACAGATCCAGCGCCGCTCCGGGTTGACGTCGAGAAGCGAATGAACGCCGCGGTTGAATTCGGCATCCGTCTTTTCGCCGAGTCGAGCAGAAGCGAGCACGCCCATCCGCGTCATGATGCGCATGCTGAGCACGACATAAATCGAGTCGGTAATTTCGTAACCGATCTTGGCCAGGGGCGAATCTGGCGGTCCCATAATGTAAGGGACGACGAACATCGTCCGTCCGCGCATCGCGTCTCTCAGCATACCGTGCAGTTTGCCGTAGGTCGCCGCGGGTTCGGCCCAGTGATTCGTCGGGCCCGCTTCTTCCTCGGTTGGCGTGCAGATGAGAGTGAATTGCTCGACGCGCGCGACGTCGTTCGGATTGGAGCGATGCAGGTAGCAGCCGGGATTCTTTTCCTGGTTGAGCTTGATCAGCGCCCCCAGCCGGCAGGCTTCGCCCAGCAAGTATTCGTTTTCCGCCTCCGAGCCGTCGCACCAGAAAATGTTCTCCGGCCTCGTAAGCGATTCGACGTGATGCACCCAATCGAGGACCGCCTGGTTAGCCGGTTTGTTTTCACCCATGCCGCTGGGCGCTGAGATAGCAGGAGCGATGTTATCCATAAGCTTGAGGCCCGAAGCGAGCAGGCGGATTCTTAGTTTGCGCCCTTCAGCCAACAGGCCAAGAAAAAATTCGTCGTTGTTACGGCTGACACAACCGCACTTACAGCCAGGTGACGCTTGCGCTTCGCGACGCCGGGTCGTTTAATGTCGGCATGTTCGGCGTCGCGACATCGGACGATTACCAACCGGTCGCCTGGATGGGGCCCTACCCGATTCACGTCTCAACGCTGCTCGTCATCGTGCATGTGGCATGCATGATTGCCGCATGTTTTCTCCTCGCGCTCGGCGGCGGAGCGGTTCTAGGTCTCCTGGCATTCGATAGCGCGCAGGTTTTGCATGCCGGCCGGTTCTGGCAGATTGCCACCTACGCCTTCGTGCATCCGCCTTCCGGGCTGCTCTGGTTCGCGATCGAGATGTACATGCTCTTTATCTTTGGCCGGGAAGTGGAGCGTTTCCTCGGACGACGCGCCTTTCTCGCGCTCTATGCTCTCTTGCTTTTTGCGCCTCCGATTCTGCTCGCCATCTGGGGCGCCTGGCAGCGCACCGGTTTGGCCGGTTCGGCCACGATTCATTTTGCCATCTTCATCGCCTTCGCGGCGATCTATCCAAACGTCGAACTTTTTCTCCGGATCATGGCAAAATGGGTCGCGCTTATCTTTGTCGGCGCGTATTCGCTCCAGTTGCTCGCCTATCACGTCTGGTCCGAGTTGGCCGTGCTCTGGATGAGCGTGGGGTTGGCCTACGGCTTTGTGCAGTTGCGCGGTGCGGGCCCGGAGCTCAACTGGTTGGCCGACTGGACTTCGCGCTGGCGCTCGAAGCGCTCGCTGCGCGTCGTTCCAACGCCCCCGGTGCGTCGGGTGGTGGAAGCCGAAGATATTTACGATTCGATCGACCCGGTGCTGGACAAGATCTCCAAATCCGGCATTGGCAGCCTGACGGCGAGCGAGCGGCGCGCCCTGGATCGCGCCCGCAACAAGCTCTTGAACAAATCCAAGTGAACAACCCGGCGCCTGCCACTTTGCGGCTGAGCGTCATCGTCCCATCCTGGAACGACTTCGATAATCTCCGCCAGCTCATTCCCACGCTCGTTAGGCTGAACGAAATTCACGAGGTGATCGTAGTCGACGCCTCGCCAGTTCCGGCCGTAGCGGAAACCGTGCGCGCGGCCGGCGGCATTTACCTTCAGGCAGCAGCACCCAATCGCGGCGCGCAGATGAACCGCGGCGCGGAAGACGCGACGGGCGATGTTTTCATTTTTCATCACGCGGATTCCACCCTGACGGCGGATCATCTCGCGGCCATTCGCTTCGCCCTGCGCGATCCCGGGGTGATCGGCGGTGCCTTCTATCGCAAGTTCGACGGCCGGCATCCGCGCCTGCTCTGCCTCGAAACGGTTGCGCGCTTTTTCACCCGACACCGCGGAAGCCTTTTCGGCGATCAATCCGTCTTCGTCAGGCGCGAAATCTTTCGTGCGCTCGGCGGCTTTGCGCCTCTGCCCTTGATGGAAGACATGGAATTTTCCAGACGCCTGCGACGCGCCGGCCGAGTGGCGATCCTCGATCCGCCGCTCGTTTCCTCGAGCCGACGGCATTTGCAGCGCGGCTCCTGGCGCACCTCGATGGAAAACGGCCTCTATATTTTCCTCTACAAGTGCGGTCTTCCGCCGGCCCGGTTGCACGGCTGGTATTATCGCGACCGCCCGGCCCCGCCTAACGAATCAGTCCTCGGAGCGCAGTCGCTCGAAGAACTCGACCGGCGTTGAGACCCGGAGAAGCGACTGACGGGTCGACTCCTGATTGAGTCGCCGCGCGAGGGAGCCGACGCAAACCAGGTAGTCGTTCACCATTTGCTGTGGAACGGCGATGACGAAGATGAGATGAACCAGATTCTCCGCCCCGGTAAAGGAAACACCGGCCTGGCTGCGGCCAATCCCGAGCACCAACTGCTCAACCAATTCCGTGCGTGCGTGCGGAAAGGCGACTCCGCCGTTGGCCACCGTCGAGCTTTTCCTTTCCCGATCCATGACTGCGTCGAAGAATTCCTTCGGTCGGCGCAAATGCCCGCTTTGCGCCAGCAGTTCGACAATTTCCCAGACTGCTTCCCCCGCGCTGCGGCCGCGCAGTTCGAGCGCGACATGTTTGGGATCGAGCAGTGCATCGAGCAACGGCGAAATCATTGGAATTGATAGATTGACGCGCGGGGCGGCGATGTCGAATCATTCGCGACGCGTGGCCAACGAAAATCAACCATTAGACGAGCCGGCGCCCCACGTCGCCCAGCAGAGCGTCTACGACCAGGGCTACGTCAATGCCATGTCGCATTTTTACCGGGGCGAGATGGGTCGTATCATGATCTGGCGCGCCCGGCTCGATACGACGACGAACTGGGCCGTAACGAGCAGCACGGCCATCATCACAATCGCCTTCTCCAACGCCGGCGTGCCCCACCTGATCTTCTTTTTCAACCTCGCGATCGTCTGGATCATGCTCTGGATCGAGGCACGGCGTTATCGTTTCTACGACGCGTTTCGTGCCCGGGTCCGCATGCTCGAGGCGCATTTTCTCGTTCCCATGGTGATGGAAAATCGCCACCTCCTGCAGGGCGAATGGAAAAAGCTGGTTTGCGAAGATTTGATTTTGCCCTCATTCAAGATCGGCAAACTCGAAGCGGTCGGACGCCGCTTAAGGCGCAATTACGTTTTCATCTTCATTCTCATCATGATTGCCTGGGTCTTGAAAATCTTTAGCCACGCGAAGGCGCCGATCGATAGCATCCCGGCGTTCTATCGCGCCTTGCGTGTTGGTTACATTCCCTCCTGGCTGGTGGCCTTCATTTTCGCTGGCACACTGGTCACCGTGATTGGGATCACGATTTACGTCGGACGGAAGACCTCGGGAGAAATCTCCGAGTTCGGCAGCCATCGTTCGCTCTGGCGGATTTGATTCGGTCGATCCTTATTGGTGCATCGTGAATAGTCCCGAAAACGTCGCCGCTCCAGCATTGGGTCACCAGTCGCCAGTGGCGAGTCACTTTGCCCGGCTCTGCGAAATCGTTGCGCAACTGCGCGCGCCGGGCGGTTGCCCGTGGGATCGCGAACAAACCCACCAGTCGTTAGTCCCGGGTTTGCTCGAGGAGGCCTATGAAGTAGCGGAGGCGATCCGGCGGAACGACGAGGCAAACCTGCGCGAAGAACTGGGCGATCTTTTGCTCCAGGTGGTCATGCACGCGCAGATCGCGAGCGAAGAGAAGCGCTTTACGGTTGACGAGGTTTGCCGGGAAGTAGCCGAGAAGCTGGTGCGGCGGCATCCGCACGTTTTCGCGCAAAGCGAGGCGCGCGACACGAGGGCCGTGCTCAAGCAATGGGACGCGATCAAACGGGCGGAAAAGAAATCGAGCGACGAATCCTATTTCAGCGACCTAACGAGAGCCTTGCCCGCGCTGATGCTGGCGCAGAAAGCGCAAACCAAAGCGGCGCGCGTCGGATTTGATTGGAGCGAAATCAAGGATGTGGTCGCGAAGGTGGACGAAGAGCTGGCCGAAACGAAGGAAGCAATCACTTCGCAGAACCACGAGGCGATGGCTGATGAGATGGGCGACCTTCTTTTCGCGGTCGCGAATCTGATCCGTAAAAGCGCTCTCGACGCCGAGACGGTCCTGGCGGCGGCGACAGAGAAATTTATCGCGCGCTTTCACACCGTGGAACGCGAGCTGCGGAAACAAGGCCGGCAATTGGGCGAGGTTGATCTCGCGGCGATGGATGAAATCTGGAATCGGGTGAAGTTGTAATCATTCCACCCCGCAAAAACCTCAGCCTAACGATGGAGACCGAATACAAAGTCCGCCTCGAGATTTTCGAGGGCCCGCTCGATCTCCTCCTCTACCTGATCAAGCGCGACGAGCTCGACATTTACGACATCTCGCTCGAGCGGATCACACAGCAATACCTCGAATACCTCGAGGCTTTTAAGGAACTGAACATCGAGGTCGCGGGCGAGTTCGTCGTCATGGCGGCAAACTTGATCTACCTGAAGAGCCGCCGCCTGCTCCCGGCCGACCAGCAGCCGCCGGAGGAAGACGTCGATGAAGACGATCCGCGCTGGGATTTGATCCGCCAGTTGATCGAATACAAAAAGTTCAAGGAAGCGGCCTCGCAGTTGCAGACGCGCAAGCTGGAACAGGAACGAATTTTCGCGCGGGTCGGCGACGGCATTGTGCCGGGGGTCGCGCCGCTCCATCTCGGAGAGGTGGGAATTTTTCAGCTGATCAATGCCTTCCAAACCGTGATCAAGCGGCTGGAAACGCGCGAGGATTTGCGCGAAATCTTCGGCGAAAATTTCACCGTTTCAGACAAAATCGAGCGAATTCTGCAAAGCCTTGCCGGAGGTGCAACGATTCGATTCTCGGAATTGTTCGCGCACCTGGCTTCGCGGGTCGAAATCGTCGTGACCTTCCTCGCCTTGCTCGAGTTGATCCGGCTCAAGCAGGTGCGGGCGCTCCAGGCTGACGAATTTGCCGAGATCGAGATCGCGCCGGTCGCGACGTGATGGGGCGAATCCTGATTGCGGGCTGCGGGTATGCAGGGAGCGCGACCGCGGATCTGTTTCACGCCGCGCAATGGGAGGTGGAAGGCTGGACTCGCTCACCGGAAACCGCGGCACAACTGGCGGCAAAGCCGTATCGGGTGCGCGCCGTGGATATCGCTGACCGCAGGGCGGTGGAAGCGGCCAACCGTTCCTTCGACGCCGTGATCCATTGTGCCAGCTCCGGCGGTGGTAGCGCGGAAGGCTACCGGCGGATTTATCTCGAGGGAGCGACCAACTTGCTCGACGCATTTCGACCAGCGTGCTTCGTTTTCACGAGCAGCACTTCGGTTTACGCGCAAACCGGCGGCGAATGGGTGGACGAGGAAAGCGCGGCCGAACCGTCCCACGAAACCGGCCGGATCCTGCGCCGAGCCGAAGAATTCGTTAGGCGAAGTGGCGCCCTGGTCGCCCGTCTGACGGGAATCTATGGGCCGGGCCGTTCGGCAATTCTGCGCAAATTCCTGTCCGGCGAAGCGCGCCTCGAGAACCGAGGCGAACGTTTTCAGAATCAAGTGCACCGGGACGACATTGCCGCGGCGCTGCTTTTTCTAATCACACTATCCGGCGAGCGCTGGCCGGCAGCGCAGATCATCAACGTGACGGACAACGAGCCGATCACGCAACGCGCGAGTTACCAATGGCTGGCGGCAAACTTGAACCGACCGCTGCCGGCAGTCGCGACGCGGACCGGCCAGCGCAAACGTGGGGCGAGCAACAAGCGCGTCTCGAACCGGAAGCTGCGCGCACTGGGCTGGGAACCAAAGTTCCCGACTTTTCAAATCGGGATGGAGAGCTCAGTACTGCCGGCCTATCCGACGCTCGGCGCCTGAAGTCAGGTCGAGGCGATGTCCGACGAAGCGTCGGCCGGCGGCGTGGTCTCCTTGCGGCAGGCCCACCAAACGCTGCCGATGACGAAACCGATGACGACGAGGAAGGCGGAGATGCTAAGCATGGTGGAATTTTCTGGTAGCGCCTTTCATAGCGCGGATGCGTCGTGTCTAAACTTGGGAACAGCGGTGTCAAGTCTGAAAAAAACAACGCGCGAAACGGCGTGCCAGTGTCGGTTGATTGTTAATTGACCAACACAACCCAGGAGATGCGGTTGCAGGAAATTTGCTCGATGAAGGGCAGCGAGTCTGACAGTCATGAACGCGAATGGGCGGCGCGCCATTTCCTCCGACTATCCGCAACGAAGACGCCGGTCCCTCTCCGCCGAACGGACAGATTTGTTACCACCCGCCAGAGTACCGTACTCTCCAGCGTCGATTCCCGTGGCAGTAGCCAAAGTGCGCAAGAGGCCCTCACTCAGCTATGGCAAGTTTATTGGCGCCCGATCTTCGCCTTCGTCTGCCGCCGCGGCCCAGGATCCGGATGTTTTCCCAAACAAAACTCTGTGGGGCTTAGAATCTAACCCGCTGCTACCCGGCCCTGGGTACCGAAAAATCTATGCGCGCTGGACGTCCGACGGAGCTGGTGTGACGGGCGTGACGTCCTCACTCTTGCAAGCCCACCATACACTCGTGAGAATCGAGGCAGCGACAAAGAGAAAGGCAAAGAGGGTAAGCATATGGTTGTTGGTCGCGTTTCTCGTAGCAACGGCCGTGCCTGCTCCGACTTCACAAGGGTCCGGTCCGGCGCGCGGCAAAAATCGCGTCTCGAACTAACACAGTAGTGTCAGATTCCAAGTGTTATTCTCAGGCTAGCCAACCGCGGGCTCGATCAGGCCAAAGTCGCCGCTCTTGCGCCGGTAGAGCACACCGACGCGCGAATTCCGCGCGTTCATGAAAACGAGGAATTGGCGGCTGGACATTTCGAGTTGCAGAACCGCTTCGTCGACGAACATCGGCTTGAGGGGCAGGCGTTCCGTCCGGACGACGGGGTGCTCGTGGTGTTCGTTCTCCTCGATCGGTTCCGGGTTGAGAATCTGTTCCTCGAGGTGGCGAATGTCTTCCTTACGCGGGCGATGCCGGCGGAGGAGGCGCGTTTTATATTTGCGCATCTGGCGCGCAATCTTGTCGATGACGGCGTCGATCGCGGCGTAGAGATCGTTGGTTTCCTCGCAGGCTTCGATCGTGATGTGATTGGAACAGACGAGCACGACCTCGGCCCAGTGCCGGTATTTTTCCACGCCGAGAATGACGTGAGCTTCGATGATCTTGGGATAATCAAGGTGGAGCCCCTCGATCTTGCGCGTGGCATAATCGCTGATCGCGGGAGTGATGGCGAGATGGCGTCCAGTCACTTTGACGGTCGGGTTGGCATTGGCGGTTTGCATGTGGCTCCTTTGGTTTACATCTGAAAGCGTTCGCCCAGGTAGAGCTGGCGGCTGATCGGATCATTGATCAGGAAATCCTTCGTGCCTTCGCTGACCACGCGGCCTTCGTCGATCAGGTAGGCGCGGTCGACGATGGAGAGCGTCTCACGCACATTGTGGTCGGTAATGAGAATTGCGAGACCCGACTTGCGCAGGTTGACCACGAGCTGCTGCACGTCGTAGACCGCAATCGGGTCAACTCCGCTGAAGGGCTCATCGAGCATGAGCAATTGGGGTTTGGTGACGAGGGAACGCGCAATCGTCAGGCGGCGTTTCTCGCCGCCACTCAGGGTGAGGGCGGTATTTTTCGCGATCCGATCGATCCCAAACTGGTGGAGCAGTTCGTCGCAGCGATGGCGACGCTCTTTCTTGCTCAAGGGCAAAGTTTCGAGAATCGCGAGGATGTTTTGCTCGACTGTCATCTTGCGAAAGATGGACTCCTCCTGCGGCAGATAGCCCATCCCGAGCCGGGCGCGTTTATACATCGGGTAGTCGGTCACGTCCGTGCCGGAGAAAATGACCCGGCCGCTGTTTGGCCTAACGAGACCGACAATCATGTAAAAGGTGGTTGTTTTGCCGGCGCCGTTTTTGCCGAGTAATCCGACAATCTCACTCTGGCCGACCTCGAGCTTGATCCCGTTTACGACTGCGCGGCCGCCGTAAATCTTGACCAGGTCATCCGTCCGCAGGACTTCCGCGTGGTCGTCAGGCTGAAGATTCTCACCGGAAGTTGCCTCGGCCGCTGGCGGTGGGGCGCTCGAAGTGATCATTTCTTTCTCCTGGCTCGCTTCCGCTTGGGAGTAGGGGAGGGCGTCGGCGAGGCGGCCTTGTTCTCCGTGTTTTCCTGCCGGATCTCGGTCCGGCTCGGCCCATGGGTAGTGAGATGTCCGTCCTGACTCAAGATCATGACCGTATCCGGACTCGTGGCGATGTGGGTATCCAAACTCTGTTGCACGCGCGGACTCCCGGTCAGCACCACGTTTCCATCTGAGGAAGTGTAAACCGCCTTGTCGGAAAGTCCGATC
>JBOHXL010000101.1:0-8097 GCA_050736975.1 Chthoniobacterales bacterium
CACTTCCAACTTTCGTCAGGCAGGCTGGTCCTACACCACCAACGGCGGCGCATCCTGGACCTTCCCCGGTGTGCTCGAGAACAATGTCTTCCGGAGCGACCCGGTGCTCGACTCGGATTCGACCGGAAACTTTTTCTATCTCAGCCTGCTCGAGACCTTTTTCGATAACATGTGGCGCTCACTTGATGGCGGCATGTCATGGACGAACATTGCGCCGGCCGACGGCGGCGACAAAGAGTGGTTCACGATCGACAATACGAGCAGCACCGGCCACGGCTTCCAATATTCGCATTGGAGCAGCAGCGGCAACAATTACGGTGGCAGGCAGTTTACGCGCTCGACCGACGGCGGGTTTACCTGGCTCAATCCGGTCAGCATCCCGAACTCGCCCTCATGGGGCACGCCCGATGTCGATAGCAACGGCCTCCTTTTTATCGGCGGCGTCAATCTCAACACGGGCCAGATCTGGTGCGAGCGCTCGAGCAACGCTAGGGTTGGGACCGCCACACCCAGCTTTGATCAAAGCACAGCTGTAAATCTCGGCGGCAGCATCGCCATTAGCGAACCGATTAACCCGGACGGTCTGGTCGGACAGATCTTCCTCGCGGTGGACCGATCCGGGACGGCGACCAATAACAATGTTTATATGATGGCGAGCGTGGTCCCAACCGGTGCGAGCAATGGAAGTGACGTGATGTTTGTCCGGAGCAGCGATGCCGGTCATACCTTTAGCGCACCGGTGCGGGTAAATGACGACCCGATCAACCATAATAAGTGGCATTGGTTCGGGACGCTCTCGGTCGCGCCCAATGGCCGGATCGACAGCGTCTGGCTCGACACGCGCAACGCCGAGAATAACACCGATTCACAGCTTTTTTACTCCTATAGCACCGATGGAGGTGTGACCTGGGCGCCTAACGTCGCGGTGAGCGATTCGTTCAACCCATTCTTGGGTTATCCGAATCAGAACAAGATCGGTGACTATATCACGATCGTATCTGATAACACCGGCGGCAATGTCGCCTATGCCGCGACCTTTAACCAGGAAGAAGACATTTACTATGTGCGCGTCGCCCCAGCCGGCGCCGCGCTCGTCCTGGAGAGCGCGGAATCGACCCTGGGCGGATTCGGAATTGACCTGCCACTTACCGGCACGCCCGGGGTCGAAGACCGCAGTGGTGGCCGGCAAGGCAATTACACGGTCAACTTTACCTTCAATAATAATCTGACTGGTGTCGCCAGCGTGGCGACGAGTTGTGGGACAGTGGCCAGCAGCATGATCAGCGGCACCGATCCTCACCAATACATCGTCAATCTGCGCGGGGTCACCTGCAACGCCGAGGATGTTACAGTTACACTAACGGGCGTGACGGATGATCAATCCAATACCTTGCCCTCCGCGGCCGTGACGATGGGTCTTCTGCTGGGCGACGTGGACGGAGACGGCACCGTGACCAAGACTGACTATTCAATCGAGAAGACCGATCAGGGACAGACGACTAACAGCAGTAACTTCCGCGCCGATATCAACGTGAATGGCAGCATCGACCGAAAGGATGCATCGACCGTGAAGAAGCAAATCGGGACGTCGCTGTCCTAGAGCGTGTTATGGACTTGCGGAGACTGCGTTGGCCCAGCAAAATCCGCCTCCTGTTGCGTCCTGTAGCCGTCGCCCTGTGGGCGACGCGGGAAGCGACCTCCCATTGTCTAACGCCGCCGCAGACCCGCGCTTCGCACTGTAGCCGTCGCTCTGTGGGCGACGCGAGAGCGGCATCCCATTGCCTAGCAGCGCGCAGACCCACGCTTCGCACAGCGAAGCGGCTACAGCCTTCGCAAGTGCAAGAATCCCGAGGCGGACCGAGCCTTTCTGCGTGATGTCCTTAAACGCTCCCACGTCGATGTTGGCGCTGGCTGGCTGATCTTTGGGCTGCCTCCGTCTGAGATTGCGGTTCATCCCGCGGAGGAGAACGACGGGTAGCAATTTGGGTTCATGTGCGACGATCTCGTCGCATTTATCCCGGAGACGAACCAGCTCGGAGCAGCCTGCGATCGGGTACAGGATCAGAGTTATGGGGGATAAAGAAAGTGAGGCTTCCCGGCGGCGGAAGAATCGGCGTCTATCAATCCCGCCACGCGCGGCCGGCTCCGATGGCTTGAGTTGCCCTTGCGTAAAAGAGACCTTCTCGAATCCGCGTTCTCTGACTACTGATCGCCTCCGTTCAAGGCATCCGACACGCCTTGGAGCACTCCGCGCAAGACACGCTGGCCGTTGGACTCCTCGTCCACCGGTTGGCCATGGATCGGTCTCGACTCCGGACGGTGCGCGGCCGCGACCTTCGCATCACGGACGCGGCGCAACACTTCAACGTTGTGCTTTTCTACGTCGGAAAATTCCTTCTCAATATCGTCGAACGAAACACCTTCGCGCGGCTGGTACCAGGAGAACTGCGAGAATGCCTTCTTCATTTTCGGGTCATGCATATCCGCCCCATGGCGCGCGAACATCTCGAAGATGGCATAACGAACGTCGGATAAATCCAGTTCGTTGGCATCCGCCACGGTTATTTCCTCTTCGCGGGTGGCGGGAAACTTCTCCCCTTCCAGGTCCTGTGATTCCTCGCCGGCCGGCGCAGCCTGCGCTTCGTCGCTGGTCGCGGCATTCTCTGCTGGCGCTTCCGTTGCTTCGTCAGGTGCGGCCGCGCTCTCCGACTGGTCAGCCGGACCTTCCGCCACCTCCTCCGGCGCGGGCGCGACCTGCCTGGTGCTTACGTCATAGACACAGCTCCAGGCCGTGGGCAAAACGGAGTCGTCCTTCGTCGGGATGGGCGAAACGGTCAGTGTCACCTTCTGCGAGTCGGGCTGCCAGGTAGTGGCATCGATCGTGACCCGCGCGGGGTCGGGGCTAGGGTCCTGCTGGGTATCACTTAGATAGCTCTGCCAGATCACGTCCTGCAGCGCGTTACCGTTCGCTCGCAATTCCTCGGGCACCTCATATTTCAACGGCGCGGCGCTGACCCGGTGATAAAGCTGAACGCCGCTTTCGCCTTTGTCACGGTTTTCGAGGACGATCCAATCGTCGTTGGGCGAAACAACCACCCAGGCGTTGCGCTTGTAGCGCGCGAGGACGGTTTCATTCGAAGGGTTATGCGCATCCTGGAGCGCGATCTCCCGGGTCCCCTGTTGTCGGTCGCGCAGGTAACACACCTTCAGGTTGCCGCTCGAGGTGAGTACTTGCCGCTCGAGATGCATGCCCGCCTGCACCGGCGGGGGTGAAGGATGGTGCGGCGCCGCCACGGCCGGTGGGTTCACCGCCGTCACTGGCTTGGTCGTGGCAGCGACGGGGGCCGCCGGGGAAGCCGCGACTCCCGCAGCGGCGACCGGGGGCGCGGCGACGTTGGAGGATGCGACCACCGCGGATGAGCGGGCCGCCACCGGCGCCGCGGCCGGAGGCGAAGTGCTGGCCGCTTTCGACCAGCGCGGCACCAAGACCAGGAGGATGACAATATTCGCGACAACGATGATCGCGACAACAATAGCTGCGACCGCAATCCAACGACGATTCATGGCGATATTGCGAACTTTCGCGTGCACCATGTCAATCCAAAAAAATGTTGCCTGACGAAATGCGGGTCGCGACCCCCTTGTTCAATAATTTTCTTGCCATGTTCGCTTTCCTTTGTTGCACTGGCAGTGATCGGAAAAACCGCATGAAAAAAGTCATCTGTTTGTTAGTCCTGCTCGCCTTCGCCTGCGGTGTCCAGGCGGACAATAAGAAAAAAACGCAAGGTGGCGGCCATGCCGCTGCCCCGGCCGGGCATGGGGGTGGGGCGCGATTGCCGGGTGCCTCGAGGGGCGGCGGAATGCCGCACAGTCTTGGCCAACCGCATTCCAGCAGCCGCTCCGGGACTTCCCACTCCAGCTCTGGCCTGCACAATTCCACGTCTGCCACCGGCAGAACGCAAGCCAATGGCAGAAGCTCCAACCCCCTGATGCACCATGGGGGCCAGGCTCGGACAAGCGGAAAGGCCAACCCGCTGACGCAAAAAAATCACCAGGCCGGCGCGAAGAACCCGATGCAAAGAGGCGGCCAGTCAAAGAATTCCAATTCGCTCGCAAAGAAAGATGCGCAAGGCCGCATGAATGCCCACAACGCGCGCGGGTACAACAACCGGGGCGCGGTCCATGGTCTGGCTCGCGGTTCGCGGGCCAACTATCATGTGCGCCCCTATCGAGATGTGTTCCGTAGTTATCACGCCGTCCATCACGATCGCGTCTGGTATACGTCCCATTACGATCGCGTTGTTGTCGTCGGGGGCGGTTACTATTACTGGAACGCGGGCTATTGGTATCCCGCGTGGGGTTACGACCCGGCTCTCTCGTTCTACGCCTACGATGGCCCGATCTACAGCTATGACAATCTGCCGCCCGACCAAGTCATCACGAATGTGCAGACTGAGTTGCAGGACGAAGGCTACTACACCGGCGAAGTCGATGGCCAGCTCGGCCCCCAGACCCGCGATGCGATCGGCGCCTATCAGGCCGACCACGATCTCGAGGTCACGTCCGCGGTCGACGAGCCCACGGTCGGGGCGCTTGGGTTGACTGGATCAACCTAGGCCCGCTGGCTTTGGCGAAGCGGCTGTCGGGACCTTCGAGGCTGTAGCCGCTTCGCTGTGCGCAGCGTGGGTCTGCGCGCCACGCAGGGCGATTGGCCAGCGCTCCCCGCGCCGCTCACAGGGCCACGGCTACAAAACGTTGTATCCAGCCGCGCTCAGAGATGGGCCGATTGCACGCAGGATCACCTTCTTCGGGTCCACGCCAGTGATGATAAAGCCGCCGATGCCGACGTTGTCACCGGTCCCGACACGCAGCCGCGTCGAGGTGTTGAACAGCTGTGGTTGCGCGCCGGGTCTGACCGGCAGGCCAAGCAACTGCACGGAGGGATCCCACGGGTCGCCCTGGCTCGCGTACGGAATGCCGGGCGTATCGGGCTGGGTCGTCGCGTTCCAGAATTCCACCGGCCCGAAGATGTTTTGCAAAGTGTAATTGGCCGCCTGAACCGCAGTCATTCGGTCGGCCCACGGCACCCGGCCATCGGGCGTGCCATCCTGATTTGAATCCGTCAGCGGCTCGCCGTCGAGATTCATGCTGCCCCACTCGGAGACTCGAGTCAGCGGATCGCGGTCGAGCGAAGGACTGAAGAGCGAATTCCATGGATCCCAGCCGGCCTTTGCGATCTGCGTTCCCATCCGTGTGCGAATGTAGGTGACGCTCGGCATTTGTTCCGACGGGGACCAAAACCACGGCCGGCCGAGAAACACCGAGTCGTTCGGCGGCGTTGTCCCGTCGTCTACCGACGGGTCTCGATCCGTGCCTTTCACCAGGCTGCAATCCAGGAAAATGAGCCCGTTGGCGGTTGTTCGCGCCGTGTCCGCGGCGGTAATCCAGCCCGCATCGGTGCTCTCGATCGTGCACTGGTCGAAGACCGCCGTCGCATTCCCGAAAATAAAATCCGTGTCGCCGGTGATGAAGCTGTTGCGAAAATACTGCCGGGCCGTCCCGTCGACGAGCAAGGTATCCTGGTAGCCCAGGATCCGCACGTTATCGAAGATTGCGCGATCGACGTCGGATTCGAGAGCGAGAGCAGCCGTGATGTTGCGATCGGGAGTGGAGTTTTCGAATGTTAGATTGCGCGCCATGAACGTGGTCGCGCTGCCGGCGATCAAGGTGGCGGCGCCGAAGGGACCACTACTGCTGTGGGTGCTGTTGAACGAGATCGTTACGTCTGAGGACGCCGCGCCCTGGCCAATGAACGTCACGAACGGTTTATCGACTGTCACAAGTTCCACATACGTCGCCGCCGCGAGAAAAATGTTCGCGCGATCGGTCGCCGTCTGGCCAGTCACGGCATCTACCGCACTTTGCACCGTTCGGAAAGCACCGTCGGCACCGCTCGGATTCACGAAGTAATCGCGGGCCTGTGCACTACTCGAGCCAGCCAGCACCATCGCGCAAATGCGTCCGAGAGCGACGCCGAACCGCCAGCTCCGGTCTGTCGCGCATCGCCTCTCTTGCATCGGAAAAGAATGTGTCGGCGAACCAGCCAAGTCGAGCCTGCTCTTTCGTCCGCAAAGCCTCGTGGTTCGAGCTCGAGCGATCCGAACTCATTCCTTCTTCTTTGTCTTCGCTCTTTTTTCGCGCAGTTCTTGCCTAACGATCAAGGCTCAAATGTCAAATGTTCGGACGCGCTCTCGATTCATGTTCTCCGATCTTCATTATTTGTTGTTCGGCGGCCGAAAGCCAAAAACCCGAACCGGCGAAGGTCAAACTTTGGGGAGGCATTTCAGGGAGAAAAGGAAAAATCTTGCACCGCTCCGACCTGCCAGGATGTTACCTGCCAGGGATGAAAACGATCATTCTGACGGCGTTCGTTTTGGCGCTCTCGACTCTGCCGGCCTCGGCGCTCACCCAGTATTCGAGCGAAGACACGTCCCGCTTTCGCTCGAAAGATTATACCAAGGCCGAGCCGGGCATGCTCAAGCCCAGCGAATATGTCGAGCGAGCCATCAAAGCGTTGCATCTGCGCTATCGAGATCTGGATTTCAAGAAGATCAAACTCGCCGGCGTGACCCACCGCTTCTATGCCGATGCCCCACCCGCCGATAAGGACATCATTTGCGTAACCTTTGCCTACCAAATGCGACTCGCGGCGCAAAGCGAAAGCGGTGGCGCTCTTCCAGCTGTCATGCCCGCGCTCCTCGTCTTGATCCGCAGGGATCTGACTAAGGTTTACGTTAACGAAGTTTATTACCAATTCGAGTAGCAGGCTTCAACCGCTCCCTCCCGGTCCTGAGGCCCCCGTTCTTACTTCACGCGGAGTCACCTTGCTGATTCCGCGACCGCGGGACGCACGGATGGGAGTAAGAATCGCGGGAAAAAACCTCCACGAGCCACGGAAAGGGAAAACGAATCCAAAGATCGCAATTGAAACCTTCGACTCAACTCAACCAGGGCACCTAAATCCTGCCAAACCTACGCTCGACTCTCTTCATGGAGGCTGGGTGGTTTCGTGCCAATCGGCCGGTGCGTCGAGTGAGATGCCTATCGTCGCACCTCGTAACAAAGCGCAACCATGCCGCTCTTATAGGCTTTGACCTCCGCCAGATGGAGGGCGATGTCTCTGTCGAGCTTCTCGAAGAATCGGATCCCATCGCCAATCAAGATCGGCAGGATCGAATAACGAACCACGTCGGCTAGCCCAAGACGAAGGCATTCGCCGGAGACCTCACCGCCTCCAACAAACCAGATGGTACGGAACTTGGGCCACAGGCGTTCATTCACGAACTGCGCGAGATCGCCTGAGTAGAACTCGACGGTATCGCGGGTCCGCGGCAGCGTGCGACGAGTCAGAACGAAGGTGGGCTTGTCGCCATACGACCACCCCATCCCTTTGGCCTCAAAATTCAAGGCGGTCTCATAGGTTCGCGACCCCATGACATAGCAGTCGATCGTCTTGAGGAACGCCTCGACAAATCCTGGGTCCATGGTCTCCCCGCCTGCGAATTCGTCTGAGGTCTCGAGCCAGTCGACACTCCCGTCCTTCCGGGCGATGAAGCCGTCCAGGCTCGCTGCCATGTGGATCGTTACGCAAGTATTAGCGTTTACCATCGTTTCGCCATCAGGTGGAATGCGACTCGCAGCAATACCCAAAACCGTCTTCGGTCTGAGTCCAGCTAGCGAAACACAAGATCAGCAACCTCGCGAGTAATAAATGATCTCCCATGTTTTCAACGCTAGAGCGTGTTATGAACTTGCTGAGACTGTGTTGGCCCGGCAAAATCCGCCTTCTGTAGCCGTCGCCCTGTGGGCGACGCGGGGAGCGACCTCCCATTGCCTAACGACGCCGCAGACCCACGATTCGCACAGCGAAGCGGCTACAGAGTTTATGCCACGCTCCAGGCATAAGAACGGCCCCGATCCGCTACCGCCACTAGTGCACTGTATCATTGATAACGTGAGTATGTGTGATAAGGTGTTGGATGAAAAGATTGAGACTGACGGTGGCTCCGCCCGAACGCTTGGAACTCAAACGACGCG
>JBOHXL010000102.1:0-26265 GCA_050736975.1 Chthoniobacterales bacterium
GAGCGCCTCCTGCTTATACTCCTGCGTGAAGCTCGTTCGCTCACGAGCTGGTTTACTGATCTGTGTTTTCATGTGGGCTCTCCTTCGGGTTTTTGACCCCAAGCCCACTGTCCGTCAAATCAGGGCACCCCCAGTGTGCAAAAATTGACACACTTGGAACAGACCCGCGGCGTCTTTGACTAACGGCGCACTACGTATTACTTCCCGGATGGGATGGGGAGCACGAGGTACCTGGCCGACGGCTCGAAGACCATGATCGAGCAATACACCGACGACGTTTACGGCACCCCGACGATCTACGCGCCCGACGGCATTACCGTCTTGACCGTGAGCGCCTTCGGCGCGGACCACTTCTTTACCGGCCGGCAATGGCATCCCATTCGCCTCCCGCTCGCTCGCTTTCGAGCACGGGAACTTTTCGTCGAACCGTCGCGCCGGGTACAAGGCGATGTCATTCGTGCTCCCGCGTTGAACCATTCCGAGCCTGGCGGACAGTTCTCTCATCAATGTTTTCTATTGTCCTGAGGAAAATGGGGACATAACCTCTCGCTGCCGAAAAGATGTCTGGAGGTTTAAGAAAGCCTCGTTGCCTCGCCTCATCTTATTGTCTGTTGAGTTTCGCGGTTTGGCTGATGGGGCGCAGGAGCGCGAGGGCACATCTCTTTGGCGATATGAGGTGTTATTATGAACAATATTCTAAAAACTGCATTGATCCTTCTCACGCTCGTCGCGGCGTTCTTTCTCGTCGGGGTTCTCTATTGGCTCTTTCACTGCCATTGCGGTGACCGTTTCCGGCACGAGCCGCCCGGAACGAAGCAGGGTGGCGAAGGAAACTCCGCGCCTCTCAACGTGGCTACCGCGGAGCCGCAACATCCACGCGGCAAGTATCCGCCGCTCCCGATGCCCAAAGACCGTGAATTCAATGACGACCATCCCCGCATCGTGCCGACCGGAACGCAGCGCGGCACCATCTCGCCGTCCGTGCAGGACTCCAAGCTGCTCAAGATCGAGAAGAACAAGCAAGCCCTGGGTGGCGCTGGGGATCCCGTGGTGGTCGTGCAATACAACCCGCAAGGAACGAGCGCCAATGTTGGCGGCACTCCGCCCGATCCCAATGCCGCGCGCAACGGCAATGTGATCATGCTTTCCTACAACACGCGGGTGATGCTCTCGACCAATGGCGGCACGAGCTACGTGGAGCTTGATCCTACGACCATTTTTCCGTCCGGGCCGACCAAGGACGCTGCCGGTAACCTGCTCGACAGTGGCTTGTGCTGCGACCAGATCATCCGCTATGTGCCGGGGATCGACCGCTTCATCTGGCTCATGCAATTTTGCGGCAGCGGCACCTCAGGATGCCTGAGCGGCGTTAACAAGGAGCGTATCGCCTCGGCCAGCACTCAGGACATTGTGAACGGCGCCGGCGCCACCGGCTGGACCTATTGGGATCTCACTTCGGCAACCTTCAACCTTGGTAATACGACGATGGACTACCCAGATCTGGCGGTCGGAGACAATGACCTCTATTTCAGCGCCGACGCTGTCAGTCAGGGCTTGCTCGTGGTGCGAATTCCTTTGAATCAGATCCGCGACAGCCAGACGATCAACATGGGATACACGTCGCCATCCGACGGCACAGCGACGGACGGCTCGACAGCTTACGGCTCGCATATTTCCCAGAATCCCGGCGACACGGTGTTCTGGGCCGGGAGCCCAAAGAATAATCAGATCCGGGTCTTCTCGATGACCGAGAGTTCCAACCAATATTCCTCGCACGATATCGATATCGCGAGCTGGCCCAATAGCACCATTACTCTCAACGCGCCCGACGGGGTCGACAATTTCTCGTTTGGCTGGCCCGGCAACGCGATCACCGGTGTGACGCGCCGCACGAGCACCGAGGTCTGGTTTGCCTGGAACGCCTCGAGCAATGCGAACTTCAAAAACGCCCACGTGGAAGTGGTCGAAATCAACACCTCGAATTTCACCAAGATCGCGCAATGGCAGATTTGGAACGACAGCTATGCCTTTGTGGATCCCTATCTCGCGACCAACGGGAACAGCGAAGTAGGTGTTTCGCTTGCCTGGGGCGCTGCCGGCACGAATTACATGAGCAATGCGGTGGGCATTCTGGGCGATTTCATCGTCTGGTATCCGGAGCTCAGCACCGCTTCGCCGGTCGCCTCGCAGATTCGACTGGGCGACTACTTCAGTGTCTCGCGCAACCCGGGCAACCCGCTGCTCTATGATGCGAGTGGCTATGCCACCCTGAAGCAGCCGGCCCCGGCGACGGGCTGGTTTTTCGATCCCTACTATATTCAGTTTGGCCGGGATTCAGTCGCCAACGGCGGCTCATCGCGCATTCATTAATATCGAGGCCACCAGGCTTCGGGGAGGCGCGTCGTTCCAAATTCAGCCGCTTTCCTGCGGGCGGACGGCGGCTTAGTGCGCTGGCGGCAGATTCATCGACGTGCGAGTATAACGGGTCCACTTTTGAGTTACCCCGAGGAGCGCGAAGCCGATAAAGCGGCGCACTTTGAGGAAATCGTCGCAGCAGCAAAGTAACGGCGCGCCGGTGATACGCAGTCCAAATGTGTTCATCATTCTCTCTTTACGCGATATCAGACAGACTCCTGGCCGCCAGCCATCACATTGGTCCCAGCGGAGCGCCTGAAGAAGGCGGATCGAGAGCGAAGGAAAATAGAAAGTTCCTCACGCCAACCGATTTCCATCGCGACCTTCGCCAGCAAACGACAATCTGCCGCCACTACCGCCGCTTCGCTCAATCCAGAATTGACAGGCCCGCGGCGTTCGATCGCGGCGTCAGCAAAGGCGGTTCGCAAAAATTTTCGCAGATTCCGCTTGCTGAAACAACCAATGCGTCGGATTGATGCCTACTCTTTCCATTCCTTGCGAAAGTTCCATACTGAAGGTGCCCACACGGAATCTGGCGGCGACGTGAAGACGCAGTCATGCAAAGCGCTTTGCAAGGTGAAGTGCGCCTATAACATAGCCGCATTCACCCTCGTGCTCGGGCTGGTGTCGGCGGGGTCCGGCCTCGCGCAGTCGCCCGGAGAAAACGCAACTTCCAGATCGCCGCTCAAATTTCAGGCGCGGCCCGCTCGGCATATCACCAAGGCAAGCTCGATCGATGAAACAATGTTCACGGGCCTTGCGCAAACGCCGCTGGAGGAAGCCGCCCCGGGCTCCATCCCGGTTCCCAAGGTCGCGATGGCTCCGACCCGCGGCAGCTTCCTGGCAAACTGGGCCCCGGTCAACGGAGCTACCGGCTATCGATTGGATGTATCAACCAGCCCGTCCTTCGAGAGTTACACCAGCAGTTATCAAGGTCTCGATGTCGGCAATGTAACCAGTCGCATTGTCGGCCATTTGAGCGCCGGGAGGACCTACTACTACCGGGTGCAGCCTTACGGTATGTCTGCGACCAGCGGTGCTTCCAGGGTTATGACGGTTACCACGACCACTGGATCGGGATTGGTGATCAACCCGACCTTTGATAGCTCGGTTACGAGCAATCCCAATGCCGCGGCGATTGAGGCGATGATTACCCAGTCGATCGCGCTTTTTCAATCGCTTTTGAGCGACCCGATAACGGTCGACATCTATTACCGTTACGCCGCGACCGATCCCGGTGGCAAGACTCTCGCCGCAGACACTCTTTCGGAGAGCGATTATTCTGTCTATTCGATTCCCTGGAGCGATTTCATTTCCGCCCTTATGGCCGATGCCAAGACCAGCAACGACAATACGGCCAACGCCAGCCTTCCGACGTCGGCACTTACCCCTAACATCACACCTTCAAGCGCGAACGGTCGAGCGCTCGGCCTCGACACTCCGGCGGCGACTTCTTCTAATGGCAAGTCGGGCTCTGGGCAACAGTATGACGGTATCGTCACTCTCAATTCCAAGTCGCCATTTCAGTTCACCAGGCCGACGAACGCTGGCGACTACGATGCGAAGCGTGCGACTGAGCACGAGACCGATGAGATACTCGGCCTGGGATCTCATCTCGGCTCCTCACCGCCCGCGACCGATCTTATGCCTCAGGATTTGTTCAGTTGGTCCGCGGCCGGCGCTCGCAACTATTCCGCTCACGGCACGCGTTACTTTTCGATCGACGGCGGGAAGACCGATATCGTGGGTTTCAATCAGGACTCCTCAGCTGATTATGGAGACTGGCTGAGCGGGTCCTGCCCGCAGTCAACACCTTATGTGCAGAATGCCTTTTCCTGCATGGGCCAGTACTCCGACGTTTCCGCGACTTCACCGGAAGGGATCAACCTGGACGTGATCGGTTACGACCTGGTTACGGCGCCGCTTTTGGGAAATATTTCCACACGCGGCCTGGTCGGAACCGGCGATGATGTTCTGATTGGCGGCTTTATCATTACCGGGACCGAGCCAAAGACCGTCGCCATCCGTGCCATCGGCCCATCGCTGGCTAATTCCAATCCACCAGTCACCGGGACGCTGGCTGATCCCGTGCTGGAATTGCACGAGCCGGGCGGGACCGTCGTGACGAACAATGACTGGATGTCGAACAGCCCGACCGATCAAGGCACGATTGTGGCCAATGGCCTCGATAAGTATAACAACTTGCCGATCAGCAATCTCGAGTCAGTCATCATCGCCACTCTCCCGCCGGTTAACCCCTCCGTCGCGGGCAGTGGTGAATACACCGCGATCGTGAGCGGCAACGGCGGGGGCACCGGTGTGGGTTTGGTCGAAATCTACGACCTCGATCAGGCTTCCGCTTCCAAGCTGGCCAATATCTCGACTCGCGGGCTTGTGCAGACAGATAACAATGTGCTCATCGGTGGGTTTATCGTTTTGGGGAGCGACCCGGCGAATGTGGTTGTTCGCGCCCTGGGCCCTTCTCTGCCTCTCAGCGGTACCCTGGCCAATCCCACGCTCGATTTGTATGACGCGAATGGGAATAGCCTGGCTTACAACGATGACTGGAAAAGCACCCAGGAAGCGCAGATCGAAGCCACAGGCCTTGCTCCAACCCAGGATGCTGAGTCAGCCATTCTTTCCACGCTCGTGCCTGCTTCCTACACGGCCATTGTACGCGGAGCGAATAACACCGTCGGTCTCGCCCTGGTCGAAGTTTATCAACTCGCTAACTGACCGCCTGGGCGTGTCATGAACCGGGGCCGTCGCCCTGTGGGCGACGCGAGTAGGACACGCCAGCCGTTTTGCCATACGCATACTCACGCTTCGCACAGCGAAGCGGCTACAACCCGCTTTTCTCACGCGTTCCACAATTGTGGCCGTCGCCCTGTGGGCGACGCGAGTGCGATCGATCGACGATCGTCAGGTCAGCCCGGAGCTCTTGAAAATTTTTGTTTGCGCATGGCGCTGGGGGCTGCTATATATTTAACCAGATGGTTAAATATTCCTCGAAAACCTTGAACCGCACCTTCGCCGCGCTGGCTGATCCGACCCGGCGACGCATCCTGCAGCATCTGGCTGGCGGTGATCGATGTGTCACGGATCTGGCCCGGCCGCACTCGATGTCGCTCCCGGCGGTCTCGAAGCATCTTCGCGTGCTGGAGACTGCGGGCCTGATCAGGCGTCGACGCTTCGGGCGGGTGCACCAGTTGAAATTGGAAGCCAAGCCGATGGAGCAAGCCGCTCAATGGATCGAAGAATATCGCAGGTTCTGGGAGGGATCGCTCGATCGCCTCGCCAATTACCTGGAAAAAACCACCAGACAACCACAAAGAAAGGGAATGAAATAGACGCCATGTGTCCAGTCTGCATCGCAAATATCGCGTTGCTCGCGGCGGGCTCTGCCTCGGGGGGGCTGAGCGCGTTCACCCTGACCAGAGTTTTAGAAGGCAACAAACAAACGAAACCAGAGGAGACAAAATGAAACTGCAGGAGATGGAACCCGAAATCGAAGTGAGCCAGATGAATCATCCACTAATTGTGTCGGAAGCGGAGTGGCTCGTGGCCAGACAGGATTTACTGGCACGGGAGAAGGAGTTAACCCGGCTGCGCGATGAAATAAGCCGACATCGTCGCGAGCTGCCCTGGGTCAGGGTCGAGAAAAACTATGTTTTCGAGGGACGGAACGGCCATGAGACGCTGGCCGAGCTTTTCGCCGGACGCAGTCAATTGATCGTTTACCATTTCATGTTCGGTCCGGGATGGGAGGAAGGCTGCAAGAGTTGTTCATTTCTGGCCGATCATTTCGACGGCGCCGACTGGCATCTGCCCCATCGCGACGTTACGTTCGCGGTCGTCTCACGCGCGCCTCTCTCCGAGATCGCACCGTTTCAGCGGCGGATGGGCTGGCGTTTCAGGTGGTTGTCCTCGTCTGGGAGCGATTTCAACTTTGATTACCGCGTTTCTTTCACGAAAGACGAAGAGAAGAAGAACAAGGCTTACTACAACTACCAAATGGGAGAATTCATGATGGACGAACTTCCGGGCCTGAGTGTCTTCTACACGGATGAAAACGGAGACATCTTCCATACCTACTCCACCTATGCGCGTGGCCTCGATGTCCTGATTGGCACCTACAATCTGCTCGATCTTGTGCCGAAAGGAAGAAACGAAAATCCGGAATCAACCATGGATTGGGTCCGCCGCCACGATGAATACGCCGCGTAAGTTTAAAACGATCAAAACCCTCTCACAGATAATTAAGACATGAAGACCAAAACAGCCGACAAACATTCCCTCGAAATCAAGCGTTTTATCAAAGCACCGCGCGATCGCGTTTACGCCGCCTGGACCGACCCGGCGGAGATGAAGGAATGGTTCGGGCCGGAAAATTGCCAGACGCGCTCTCTGACTGCGGAGGCGCGGGTGGGCGGGAAATTTCACTGGGACGTGATCAATCCGGAGGGAGAAGAGATGACCGTGCGCGGTGAATACCGCGAGCTGCAACCGGGCAGGAGGATCGTCTTCACCTGGCAGTGGCAAGACGACGAGGATTGGGAAGACCAGACGAGCGTTGTGACGGTGGAACTAGAGGACGCCGAGGGCGGGACCGAGCTCCGCCTGAGGCACGCGCAACTGCCTAACGAAAGCTCGTGTCAGGGGCATACCCGGGGTTGGAGCAGCGCCCTTAACCGACTGGAGAAAATGTTCAGCAGATATTGTTGATCGAAGACAAAGGAGGAAAAATGAATACGGAAGAAGTTGCAAAGAAAGTGGTGGAGCTAACGCGCAAGCAAGCGTGGAAAGAGGCGCTTGAGAGCCTGTATGCGAAGGACATCGTCAGCGTCGAGTCACGATCGGACGAGAGCGGTTCGCCCGAAACACGAGGTATCGAGGGCGTACGGGGCAAAGTCGATTGGTGGCTGGACGCCATGCAGACCCACAGCGTGAAAGTCCGTGGCCCGTTCGTGGCGCATGATCGCTTTGTGGTGCGCTACGACATGGATGTGACCGACAAGAGTTCGAAGAAACGAATGCAGTTATCGGAAGTCGGCGTTTACACTGTAAAGGACGGGAAAATCGTTCGCGAAGAGTTCCTGCCCTACATCGGCAACCAGGAGAGTTGACACTTCCGCTGGAGGACGGGGTGGCACGAGGGAGGCGAACTCTCCTTTGGGGATGCCGGACCTTTTCGCGCGTTTTGTGCCCGGCGCGGCGATACCGGGAAGACGGATGGCGCAAGGAGACTGCCTGACGCCGGCCTCATTTGAAGTTCCAAGGCGCTACGCCATGGCGCCTGTGATGTGACGGTCGCTAAACAATGACGTGACATCAACAACCCGACTTCATAATCTGGAGTTCGGTTCGCGTGTTTGATTAACCGGAGGCGAAGCAATTCGGCGTTATTATGAAAATCAAGACTCTGAGAAAAAAGATCCGTCGACTCGAAGTTCGGCTGCAGGAAGGGCCAAAGAAACTTGCGCGGCTGAAACGAAAGCTTGAAGGACAGCTGGCCGCAGACGCGGCCAAGGCGAGAAAGAAAGCGGCTGCTCGGGCTGGTGCCACGCTTCGATCCAGAGGGGCGCCCGTTTTGCCAAAGAAAAGCAGCCCGGCAAAGAAAACTTCGCCGTTAGCGACGACTAAGAAAGGGCCGGCCGCGCCCGGAAAAGTGAAGAGGAAACTGAATCTTTCGCCGGAACGGCGCGCTCAACTTTCGGCTGCGATGAAAGCCCGCTGGGCAGCCCGGCGAGCAAGCCTTCCGGTGGCGAATCCCGAAAGCGCTTCGGCGTCTGGTGATTTCACCCTGGGATCGCCCTCCGCGGGATCCTAAGCCGAACCGCGCGCAGGAAGCGATCTCACGGCCCATCCGCTCTTTGCCAATCGCCAGCGCCCCTGCAGGCTGGGCCAACGGCGTCGCGCAGGCGGCTTTTCAGAGTTGGACGAAACGCGCCTCTTCGTCGAAGACGGCTTGTGCCCGATCGAAGATCGCGCGCGCTTCTTCGGGCGAATCGCCGACCGCGGTGAGCCCAAGCCGTCCGGCGCTCCCGAGCGCGCTGAGCATGTGAAAGACCACACCAGTTTGTCGCACCTGGCCGAAGTGCAGGCCGCGGCGAACAACGAGATCGAAGAGATCGTCCGGGGTGAAACCTCGATAAAGCGGCGATTCGAGATGATCGCTCGCGATGAGAAATTTCCTGCGCCCATTCGGGGTTGTGAAGATGGCGTTCTCCGGATCGTAGGCGCCGCCGGTGAGAAATTGCAGGGTGAGGAAAGGATGGGTCGTGCCGCCTTTGCGCAAATTGATTTCGATCGCGTAGGTCTCCCACGGCGCGGAGTCGCTGGCGCACGTGACCACGAAATCGAGCGCGAAGCGGCCGAGCACGCCGGCGTCGCGCAGGAGATCGCCCACCTTGGCGGCGTCGCGCGTGATGGCGCTGGCATAAGCCGGATCAGCCGGGAAGATGCAGCCGAGATAGCTCTGGCCGCTCGGGCCGCCGAGCATTTGATCGTGGGTGGAAAGCAACTCCACCTCGCCGAGAGGCGTGATGCGCAACTGCACGCTCGGGCTGCGCACTTCCTTCGCGCCGACGCCGACGCGTTCTTCAACGATACCGCCGCGGGCGCGGAATTTCTCCCAATACTCTTCGAAGCGCGTGGCGGCGAGTTCGAAGCGCATCGCGCGCAGGCGCTCCATGATGCCGGCCTCGTTAGGCTGAGTCAGATTCGTCAGGTCGACGAGCGCGTTTCCTTCGCCAGAGACACCTTCGTTTAATTTTACCACCGCCTGCGCAATTGACGGCCGCTGCTGGCGCATTTGCAAGAGCGCCGACACGACCTCGTCCAGGCTGTTCAGGTTGTCGAGACCGAGCGGGTGACTGATCCCCGCCCGCGCAAAAAGCTGCCGGCATCCCGTCTTCGTGCCGAAAGAAAGATGGCGCGGGTCCGCGCCATAAAGAGGAATGCCGAGGCGCAGGGCGAGATTTCGCTCGAAGTAGGTGGTGTTGTAGCAGACGAGATGAGCGCGATCTTTGTCCGCGATGCCCGCTTCGATCTGTTGCAGGAGGCGCGGCCGCTCCAGCACTTTCAGGCTGAGCGGACGCGGCGAGTCATCGAACGGCGCCAGCAAAGTAAGCCGGCGCAGGGCATGGCGTGGGATGATGCCCGGAAGCAGATCGAGATAGTACTCGATCACGCTGGGATGAATGGCCTGCGAAGTGACATAGATCATGCGGGCCCGTGGTTGGGTGAGGAGCAGGAGGAGGAAAAGGAAACGCTCTTCGTAGGCCTGCACCTCCAGGCCGGTGATCGCCATGTCGATTGACATCGAAGGTACGACCACAATCGTTTGCTCGTCCTGATTGAAGCATTCAATCGAGCGCCAGAGGGGTACGAGTTTCTGCTGCAGGGAATCAAATTGCGCGGCAACTTCCTCGGCCGAAAGGCCGTCAGGCAGCCCAACGAGAGCGGGATCGGTTTTCATTTTTGAAGAGCCTACCTCAAGTGGCAAGTCCGGGCCCAAGTTCCCGAAATCTTCCGGCGTCCATCGCGCGGAGAATGCAACCCGCCTCGATTGCGATGCCCGCAGGTTCCGGCGCGGCGAGCCACTCAAGCAAACCGGTACGGGTTAGATGCGGCGTGTCGAAAAGATAAGGGACCGCCAGGAGCGCACCACGTGCTCCGGCGGCCCCTTTCTCAGATTCTTCCAGTTATTGTTTGGGCAGTGGATCAGGCGCAAAGTTTGCGTGGACCAGCATCCATTTGCCGTCTTTCTTCACAAACACCCGAGTCGACTTCGCCCGGTCCGGCGTCGTCTTTCCGTCCTTGTCAATGGTCAGGCCGACATAGTTGTAGGTCAGGATGGCCACATCTCCGTTATAGACCTGGACCTTGGGATTCGCCATTTCTGCCGCGAGACCCTTGGAGGAGTCTTTTGCGGCAGCCTCCGCCAGCCGCTCATTCATCGCCTTTCCATCCAACCGCGTGGCATATTGGCCGTTGAACTCAGTGTAGTCATCCGACATGTCCTTCGACATTGCAGCGATGTTTGTGGGATCTTTGATTCCCGCTTCCCACTGCGCTTTTGTCATCGCGATCACAGCATCGGCGATCGTCTTGTCGGCTTGCTGAGCCGCGGCGTTGAGTGTAAAGGCCGAGCAACAGGCCGACGCGATTAATACCGACATCAGTTTCTTCATTTCTATTCTCCTGCGGGGACAACCCCCGTGTGTTTGAGCTGACCACACTCACTGTTTTAGGTCCTGGCGGACGACGATTATCAACTGTTGCCGCCAAACCGGCTAAGAAACCGGATTTCGCTTTTTTACGTTGCCCTGCGATAAGCGACAGCACTGGTAAGTCAATTCATTTCCCTGGCTCATCGCGCGAGGCGGAAACCGGAATCGCGCCAGGAAAGATTCGTTCGCCTTGCGCGCTCCGATCACACCACCGCGGCCAGATAGATATCGTGGAAATCGAATACGCTCGACGGAAGCGGTCGGTCTTGCGACCCTGCGCATACGCGATGTCGTCCAAACCCGAGGAAAAGATCCAACTGGAGATTGTTCAGGTTCTCTTGCTCGAAATCGCCGATTATTCCAGACGCCTGACCAACGAACAGCGCGCGTTGATTGATCCATTCAACCAAGGCACGGGCAGCGTATCCGGCGTCGAGTTTGAGACTCGTTAGGAAGGAGGAACTTCGTGGAACAAGGCGAATCGCCCAAGGTTGTCGCGCATATTCTTTTCATGGATGTGGTGGGATACTCGACCCTAACGAGTGACCAGCAGACCGTTGTGATTCGGCGCTTGCAGGAGTTTGTGAACGACTGCGCGCCGGTGGTGGAAGCGGCCGCGCAGGACCAGCTCGTCCGCCTTCCCACCGGCGACGGAATGGCGCTCGTGTTTTTCGATCATTGCTCGAGCCCATTGCGCTGCGCCTGCGAACTGGCGGAAAAAATCGAGAAGGACGCCACCTTTCGAGTGCGCATGGGCATCCACACCGGGGAGGTCACGCGCCTCCTCGATATTAACCGCACGGCGAACGTCAGCGGCGATGGCATTAACATCGCCCAGCGTGTGATGGACTTCGGTGATGGCGGACACATCCTGATGTCTTTGGAGCATGCCACCCGCCTGCAGGAGGCCCGCGATCCCGCGGCGAACGAATGCTACGACATCGGCGTGGCCACGGCGAAACACGGAAAGCGGGTGCACCTTTTTAACTTTCATCGTCCGGCGGTCGGCACGCCGGAAGTCCCAGTGAAAGTGCGGAAGGACGACGAATGGATTCGCCCGAAAACGCTTCGACTCGGAACCTCCGGCCACAACATTGTCTTCGCCGCCGTCCAGATTCTCGGCTGGCTCTTTGTCTCGCCGCTCAAGTGGCGCACCCATGTGAACCAGATCGATCCGCGCCTGACCCCGAACTTCAGCGTGATTGATTTGACGTGGCCACAGATTCGCCGGAATCGCGATCTGCGCGAACTGCTCATTCAGGTTTACCTGATCTGTCCTGCAATGCTGTCGTTGCTCATCTGGGCTGTGCTGACTCCGGTCGCGGCGGCGCTCGGCATTCACGTCATTTGGTGCATCGGAGAAATGTGGGCGATGGGCTTGCTCGTCAGTGTGTTGTTAGGCGTGGGCGCAGCGCTCGTCGGCTTCGTTTTGTTAGCCTTCCAGATGGTGGTGCAGACCCCGGCGCTCGGGTGGTTCGGCCCTGCTTCCGCGGCCAATCAAATCGCAGTCTCCGCCGTCTGCGTCTGGGCAGCGCTCGCCTTATCGGCCATCTTTCCGGCGCGACGGCCGTACTCCGCGCTGCGCGAAATCAGCGGGGCGCTTCTGAGTTCCTTTATCGTGACCGCGATCTGGATCACCGTGCTCGCGCTCGGAGCAAAGCGTCCGCCTCTCATTGTCGGCGCCATCATGGCGGTCACCGCTTTTATTCTCATCAACGTCGTGACGGGGCTGCGCTGGCAGCGCTGGTCGCGCGGATTTGTCTTTGGTCAGGTGCTGGGTGTCATCGCGGGCGCCGGGTATATTTCCATCATGGGCAGCACCGGCATGGGCCCTGTCCGCCTTCTGGAAGACGGTTTGGTCAATGGACTCGGCGATGCGGTCCTGTGGGCCACGGCCTTTGCTATCGCGGAGAAAATAGCCGGCGCGCGCGCGGCCGTGATCGGCGGGCTGATGATGACTGTCTGCATGAACATGACCCTCACCTGGTGGTCGCTTCTGCCGCTAATCGCGCTTTGGACGACTTATGCAGTCATCCGTCGCCGGTCGCTGGCCCGCGCTCATGCTGCCGCTGCGGCGTCAGCGGTCGCCTAACCACGGCGGTAATCCACTTACTCCGGTCGATGGATTTGAATTCGAGCCTGTCATGTTCCGCCATTGGACGCTAAAAGGTTAAAGATGCCAATTCCAATGAGCGCGCGCGCCGAGCCGGCAGCGGCATTTTGCTAGGATAGTTAGGGTCGCGACCGGGCCCACCTGTCAGGTCGGGGCTTGTGACCGTGCCTCCGCGGCAGATTGTCAGCGCGCGGGCCCGCGATCGGCTCCATCCCGCTTTTTAGGCCTCTCCTTTGTGTTCTTGGTCCCAATAGCGCCATTCCTCAAGTACCTTGTGAACGGCGACGAAGGTGAGCACGCCCACAGCCACTGAGACGAGCAACCCCAGCAGGGCCTTTCGAAGTAATCCCGGTGTCCTATACCGGCGCGCGCCGAGGAGCGCGAATAGAGCCAGCATTATCCCTAGACTCAAGACCAGTCTCCCTGACCATGCTAGGTCAAACGCCAAATGGATGCGAAACCTATCGTCCACATG
The DNA here is from genome assembly GCA_050736975.1 of Chthoniobacterales bacterium. Taxonomy (GTDB): domain Bacteria; phylum Verrucomicrobiota; class Verrucomicrobiia; order Chthoniobacterales; family UBA10450; genus Palsa-1392. Next base: position 13,238 of record JBOHXL010000102.1, read on the forward strand.
GCCGATCATGCAGGAAGCGATAATAAGAATGAAGGCGAGGCCGGGAGCAAAAAGACTACAATTTGCCGCCTGGGAAAACACAATTCGTTTCAGGAGCGCCATACTGGCTTAACGAGTATTGTGCGAAAGACTGCGTTGACCCAGCAAAATCCGTCTCTCCTACCTACAGTTCATGGCACGCACTAGTTTGGGATCGGACCGCACTCCCGCTTGAGCTCGGCCAGTTCTCCCAGGATAGCCCGAGCTCTGAGGTGGACTCGACGAACCCGACGGCGGCGTGCGGCAGGACGCTGCATCGCGCGGTCATTAAGCTGCAGAACGCGCTCCAGAGCGCGAACCTGTGTCTGAAGACCGCCGAACACGGTCCTGGAAGCGCTGGCGAAAGGCCACGCGTTAATGAATTGAGATCCTCTCGGGTGCGCTGGGGAAGGATGATCCGCGTTCGGAGACGTTTGGCTTCTACCTTCCCTGGCAACTAATGCCCCGGAGGAGGAGTTGGCTCCGCTGGTGGCGATCTCGACCCACGGAAACGGCGACCGCACCGCGAGCAATGGCCTGGCCCTGGCCGGTTCCCGCAGCTAACGGCAGCACCAAGGCGCAAGCCGAAATGGAGAGCCCGCGTCATCACAAGGCGGCGCGGGCTTTTTCATTAGCCGGAGACCGCTGAAACGGAAGCCCATTTCCGTCTTGCATTAACGGTCTCCTCGTGAATAATGTGCGCGGGTGCCGGGGAGCTCAGGCGCATGTCTGCTTCCCCGCGATCGTCCAGATTTTGGAGAATATGATGTCGGTCTGCTCGTTCTTTCAAACCAGTCGGCCGCTACGGAGATCGCAAACGAACAGGCTTTTGCCCGTTTCCCGGCCAAATGAGGCGGAGTTCCCTTCGGCTGCGCAGACTGCTCTGGATTGGACCTTTCGAGGTCCGCGCGCCGTGGACCGTGCATCCCGTGATGCGCTCCGCCCACAAGACAATTGGTTCAAAACCGAGGATTATTATGAAATCTCAATCTCCCGGGAGAAACGCGCGGCGCCAGCGTCGCGGCGGATCCCGACGGCGGTTCGATACGCGCGGCGACCGCGCGGAGTCGAGGGCTCCCGCAAAAAAGAGCTTTTGGCAGAAGATCACGGCCTTCTTCGGAGGCGCCGATAGTTCCGCAAAACCGGCTGCGGCCGGGCGCAACGGTTCGCCGCAGGGGCGCAACGGGGTGCCACCGCGGCCAGTGCGCGTCTCGCGCAAACCTGAAAACATAGAAGTGACCACGCCGCGTCTCTACGTCGGCAACTTGTCCTTCGAGGCAACGGAGAGCGACCTGTTTGAGCTCTTTAACGGCGTCGGCCACGTGGAGAACGCCGAGGTGGTGACCTACAAGCATAACGAACGCTCAAAAGGTTTCGCCTTCGTTCAGATGCAGTCGATCGAGGAAGCCAGGCGCGCGGTCGAGGAATTGCACGACAAGGAATTCCTGGGTCGCAAGCTGGTGGTGAGCGGCGCGAAGTCCGACAGTCATTCGCGGAATTAATCACAGCGCAGTCTTCGAAACCGGGAGATCAGGTGGCTGCAAGTCGCCGGTCTCCCGGTTTTTCTTTTGTGAACGATGCGAACCGCTAATCTGGGCACCAACGTAGGGGTCAGTGTGCGGCTCAATGTAGGAGCCGCCTTGGTGCGGCGACAACCGGCGCCAATCGGGGCACAAAGGCCCCTCCCACATTGTGGTTTGCCCGAGTGAACAGGACCTTCTTCATTGTCGGTCCCACCGCGAGCGGTAAATCTGACCTCGCGGCCGATGTCGCGGCGCGGTGCGACGCCGAAATTGTAAGCGCCGATGCCTTCCAGATCTATCGCGGTCTGCCATTACTGACCGCTCAACCTAACGAGGCGACGCTACGGAGAGCGCCGCATCATTTGGTTGGCACGGTGGCGCTGAGCGAGGAGATGAGCGCGGACAAGTTTCGCGGGCTCGCTCTCGCCGCCATCGAGGGAATTAATCGCCGCGGGAAACTGGCGATCGTGGTTGGCGGGAGCGGACTTTATCTCAAGGCCCTAACCCACGGTTTGACGCCGCTGCCGGAGATCGATCCGACGCTGCGCGCGAAGTTGAATGCCTTGTCGCCCGAGGAACTGAATGCGCAGTTGCGCGCGGTTGATCCGTCGGCCGCCGAGAAGATCGATCGCAGGAATAAACGGCGAATCGTCAGGGCGCTGGAGATTTTTGTGCAGACGAAAAAACCGGCTTCGGCCCAGCGTTCGCAATGGGAAAAAGCTGTGCCGGAGACGCGCGGCGTTTTCGTTGTCCGCGATCGAGCCGAGCTTTGCGTTCGGATCGACCGGCGGGTCGAAGAAATGTTTCGTGCCGGAGTGAGGGATGAAGTCGCGCGCGTGAGCCAGTTGAGCGCGACCGCGGGGAAAGCCATCGGGCTCGAGCAGGTTCGCCGGCTGCTGGAGGGAGGAATGAGCGAGGCCGAATGCATTGCGACGATTCAGCAGGCGACGCGCCGTTACGCCAAAAGGCAGTTGACCTGGTTTCGGCGGCAACTTACTCTTGAACCACTGAATCTATCTCAATTGAAGGATCACGTAGCCGCTATCGATTGGATCCTGCAAAAGGTGTCCCTTTTGCGTCCCCTTGAATGAATGATTGAGACCAAACCGCATCGACGACAGGAGCGCGCGCTCCTGATCGGGCTCGAAAAAGAAGGCGTCTCGAAGTGGGACCTGCGCGATTCGATGGAGGAATTGCGCGAGCTGGCAAGTTCGGCGGGCGCCCAGGTCGTCAGCACGGTGACGCAAAAGTTGCCCAAACCGACCGCGCCCTTTTATATCGGCAAAGGAAAAGCCGAGCTGATTAAGGAATCATTCCAGGATCAGCAGGTAACCTCGGTCACCTTCGACAACGAACTCTCGCCCGCCCAGGGACGGAACCTTGAGAACCTCTTTTCGAGAAAAGTGCTCGATCGGACACAACTGATTCTCGACATCTTCGCGCAGCGCGCGCGAAGCCGCGAAGGACGCCTGCAAATCGAGCTGGCGCAGTTGCAATACCTGCTGCCGCGCCTAACGAGGATGTGGACGCACCTTTCCCGGCAATCCGGCGGCATCGGGACACGGGGTCCGGGCGAAACCCAGCTCGAAGTCGACCGCCGTCGGGTGCAGGAACGGATCGCGCGGCTGGAACGCGATCTCGAAGAAGTGCGCAAGCATCGCGCGGTGCAGCGTCAGGGGCGCAAACGCCACCAATGGCCGGTCGCGGCGGTCGTCGGTTACACCAACGCGGGCAAATCGACCCTGCTCAATCTTCTGACCGGCGCGGACGTTCTGACGGAGGACAAACTCTTTGCGACGCTCGACCCGACGACGCGCAGCCTGACTTTGCCTAACAAACAACGCGTATTGCTGACCGATACGGTCGGTTTTCTGCGCAAGCTGCCGCACACTTTGATCGAGTCGTTCAAAGCCACGCTCGAGGAGGTGGTCGAGGCCGATCTTCTCATTCATGTCGTGGACTTGAGTCACCCGCGGCTCGATGAGCACATGACGGCGGTCGACGCGGTGATCAAGGAGATCGGCGCCTATGGCAAGCAAACCCTGATTATTTTCAACAAGCTCGATGCGCTCCCGGAGCGGGACCTGGCGAAAGTGTATCTCGAGAAATTTCCCGGAAGCGTCGCGATCTCCGCCCGGACCGGCGAAGGCGTGGAGGAACTGGTCCCGGCACTGCAAAATGCGCTCAGCTCCTGGCGTCTGCGCTGCCATTACAAGGTGCCGCAAAGCGAATCGGCCCTGCTCGCGGAGGTGCATCGGGTCGGTCACGTACTGGAGTTGCGCTATGAAGGCGAGTTTGCCGATCTGGTGGCGCACGTTCCGCCGCAGTTGGAGCAAAAGCTCGCGCCCTATCTCGAACCTTCCGCCACGGACAGCTGATCTTCCGCCTAACGACCGGTGAACTGGTATGCGCGATGGGTGAACCGTTTTGGCCTCGAGAACCGGCCGCGGGTGCGAAAACTGATCGTCGCGGTGATTGGCGGCACGGTGCTTTTGTTTGGCCTCGCGCTCGTCGTTCTGCCTGGACCCGCAGTCGTGGCCGTGCCGCTCGGTCTGGCAATTCTCGCGACCGAATTCGCCTGGGCGCGCCGCCTGATCAGACGTGGCGGTGTGACCTGGGGCAAAGCGCGCCGCTGGCGGTGGCGACGCGACTCGGAAACGATCGAAACTTCGTTAGGCCATGACCAGCGCTGAGCGCGCGAAAAAGCTGATCAAAGCGCTGCCGAAGGTTTATCCAGACGCGCACTGCGAGCTCGACTTCAAGACGCCGCTCCAGCTCTTGATCGCCACCATCCTTTCCGCGCAATGCACGGACAAGCGGGTCAACCTGGTGACGCCCGCACTTTTTGCCCGCTATCGCTCGGCGGCCGACTTTGCCAAAGCCAAGCCGGCTGAGCTGGAAAAAGCGATTCAATCGACCGGTTTCTTTCGCAACAAAGCGAAAAGCATTCGGGCCGCGACCGCGGCGATCGTGCGAGACCACGGCGGCAAAGTGCCGCGGACGATGGCGGAGTTGCGTGCGCTTCCCGGCGTCGGGCGCAAGACCGCCAACGTTGTTCTCGGTAACGCCTTCGCGATCAACGAAGGCATCGTGGTCGATACCCACGTGGCCCGCCTTTCGCAGCGACTACGCCTAACGAAACAAACGGACCCGGAGAAAATCGAGCGCGACCTGATGAAGCTCGTCCCGCGCGAAAACTGGACGGACTGGAGTCACTGGCTCATCTGGCATGGACGCCGCCGCTGCTTCGCACGCAAACCGGATTGCCAGCAGTGCGAGGTGTTACAGCTCTGCCCTTCCGGCAAAAAATTCATCCGCTCCGGCGCAACGCGCTCCAGCGCCTGAGGTGGGGCGTCGGCCTTGGATTATCCGCTTTTCGAGGCCGCGCGCTCGGAACGTTTGCGGAGACGCTCGAACTCCTTCTGGAACTCAGCGAGATCTTCGTCGGACAGCCCCTCCAAATCCATCAACTTGTTGCGCGCGCCGGCGAAGCTGCGAATCAATTCATCGAGCTTGAGCTGGATCGCTTTCGAGTCGCGGTTTTGCGTGTTTTGAATCAGGAAAACCATGAGGAAGGTAACGATCGTCGTTCCGGTGTTGATAATCAGTTGCCAGGTGTCGGAGTAATGAAAGATGCGACCGGTCAAAGCCCAGACGACGATGATCCCGACCGCACCCATGAATGCCCAGGCGCTGCCCAGGATCGACGAGGTCCGGCGCGCGGTGATGCGAAAGGCTTCCTGGACCCGGTAAATGAAAGTGCCGTTCTGGGTTTTTGGGTGCGGTTTGCGGTTGTTGGTCTTCGTCGCCATCGCAACCATGTTATCGATTGGTGAATCGCGGCTGCGCGCCTCCCAAATAAAAATTTTCGCATGATTGTCACGCCTGAGACCGCGCTGCACCTGAACCTCGATGACGCCTGGGATTCGCGGCATCTTGAGATTGAGACGGTCGACGCCCGGGAGTGGGGACCGCGCCTGCGTTTCTCCGCTCCGCCGCGCGAGATCGAGCGCTTTTTGAAGGAGCGGGGGAGTGGCCTGCCGCCGTTTCTCGTTTACGGCTCGGGAGATTTTCATCATCTGAGCGCGCTCTGGCTCCGCCGCCTTTCTCGCCTAACGACCGTGGTTTCCTTCGATAACCATCCGGATTGGGACATCCGGCCCCCGAAATGGTGCTGTGGAGGCTGGGTCAATCGCGCCCTCGAATTAACGCAAGTCGAAAAGGTGAGCGTGTGGGGTTGCGGCAACTTTGAGTGTTGGTGGCCGCGACGAATCTTCGGCAACAACCGGGCGGAACGCGCCGGCCGTCTCGAAGTGCACCCGTGGGCGGACGATCGCAGCGCCCAAGAGCAGAGGAGGCGGGGCGTGATCTTGCGTGCGGATTGGCGGGAAAAATTCGCGACCTTTGTCGAGAGGTTGGGTGAGGCGGACGTTTACGTGACGGTCGATCTCGATTGTCTGCGGGCGGAAGAAGCGGTGACCAATTGGGAAAGCGGCCGCTTTCGCGTCGAGGAGGTCGTTTGGGCGATCGAACTGCTCGGGCGCGGGAATCGGATCGCGGCGGGCGACATCTGCGGCGCCTGGTCGCGCGCTCGTTATGCCCGGCGGAAACAGCGTTTCGCTTCTGAGATGGATCATCCGAAACTTTCGCTGCCGGAACCGGAGGAGATTCGGCGGAGGAACGAGGCGGCACTGCGGCAGTTGCTGCCGATCCTAACTGAACGAAACCAGGATCACGCCGAGACTAATCAGGAGTGAACCGATCGTTAGGCGCAGGCTGACTTTTTCCTTCAAAATCCACGCTCCGCCCAGAGCGATGAAGATCACGCTCAGTCCCTGGAAGGGAAAGAAGTAGCTGAGATCAAAACGTTGGAGCAGGCCGATATTAATGAAAAAATTCACTGCAAAGACAGCGATAGCCGAGGCGAAAACGACCGTCGCGTGCCACCGGGAGTAGCTCTCTCGCTGGGTGATGTCCATCGCGTGCTTGAGCAGGATCTGGCCGGCGACAAAGCAGCTAACCGTGACCAAAATGAGAAAGGCGGCGAAGAGCGTCATAGCTGTTCCTCCAGGCGCGCGGCCGGTTTGGCCACGATCATCAGGCCGACTAAGACGAGCGCGATCCCGAACCAGCGAAGGGCCAGGATCGCTTCGCCCAGAACGAGCCAGGAGCTGAGCGGGACGAGAATGTGAACGACGTTGCCGACTGGAAACGCGATCGTTAGGGGAAGTTTGCGCAGGGTGGCGAGCCAGTTAGACAGGCTTGCGACCGAAGCGAGAATGCCCCACCAGACCCAGCCGGAACGCAGTCCGGTCAGCCCGGTCCACGACCAGGCGCTGGCCGGGTTGGCCGTTTCGCTCGCGCCAAGCTTGAGGAGGATTTCGGCCGCCGTGCCCAGCAGAACGCAGATTGTCAACTGCGTCCACGGATTCACAAACCAGCGCCGAAGCCAACTCATCACAGCGTCGCGGGAAAATGGCGGCGCCGCACCGGGTTGGATGGAGCGAGTCGGAAGCGCGGGGCAAATTGGCAAATGAGGATCCCAAGGGGCGCTTCCGGCCCGTCGGAAGCTACAAGCGTTTCGAACTGGAGACGAAAATACATCTTCCGATGGTTAGCTAGTCGTTAGGGCGAAACTCTGGAAGCGGCGCCTCTTTTTCAGATCCGGCCACTCCTTCCTTCAGCCACGAGCGACCGCATCTAGAGCTGGTGTGCGTTCGCGAACTGCTTCAGCACCGGATCGTGCTTCGTCGGCTGGAGGAATCGCAGGGCGCGACGGAAGATTGGATTGATCAGGCTATGGGTATGCATCACGTAGAGATCGAGCGGCACGAGTTCGCAGCCGAGGTGCAGTTTTGGATCGTAGTTCAACGGCGTGCTGCAATAGGCCCGCAGGCCCTCTGAGAGCGCCCAGGTGATAATGTCGCGTAGAGTGTAAAAGTAGAGGTTGAGCTCGTAGGCGACCTGATAATCAAGCCCGAGATACTCGTCATAGATCGTGCCGTCATGCACCATGCAAAGGCTAAAGGCGATTGCGCGGCCTGCCTGACGCCAGACGAAGTAGCGCGTTCGTTCCGGCATTTCGCGGCCCAGCCGGCAGAAATATTCGGGCGTCAATTTTTCGAAATGCAGCTTGGAACGCGCATGGACCTGGAGATAGAGCGGGTAGATTTCATCAATCACCGGCGTGACATCGGTCAAAACCTCAAGCTGGATCGGAGCCTTTTGCGCGGTCTTGCGAAACTTGCGGCGCAGATTCTTGCGGGTCGCTTTGCCCAACGATGCCACGTATTCGTCGAAGTCGCGGTAATCGAGCGAAAGGTGGGTCGCCGGCATGCTCGCGATGCGGGTGTAGCCGTTACCCGAAAAGGTGCGGAGCGACTCGCGGTAGCGGGAGGGAAAATCCTTCAGCACGATGAGCGAGGCGCGCGCTCCGCGGGCGAAAGCCCTCAGGCAGGAGTGCAGCGCCTGCGCGGCCCATTCCGCATCTTCCGGGCGGCAGGCGCCGAGGTGACCTTCGCCGGCGGCGCAGCCGACCATGAGCGCTTTCATGGTGAGGAAGCGCGGAAACCTTCGCCGGACCCGATCGATCGTTTCGCGAATGGGACCGGTCACGCCTTCGGTCAGGTTCTGGCGCACAAAGAAAAGCGGTTGAATCGCGCGCACCCGTTGGTCGTTATCTTCCAAAATAAGGAAGAAATAATCGAAATCATCGGTCAGCGTAGTGCCGATCAACTCGTAGAAACGGTGATCCTTGCACTTGTCCTGGAAAGTCTCGCGCCAGGCCGCGGAGTCGCGCAGCTCGGGCAAAGTAACAATCGTGGCCGAGCCGTTCGGAATCCGAATGGTCTTGCCAGACGCCTGACGTTTTAAACGCCGCGAAGAGAGGAAGGAAGCGCTGCTAACGATGCAATAATGAGTAGCAAAAATGGCGCGCTTTTCAAGGGCGGCGGCGAGCGGTCCCTATTCCGCGGTTTCGATCGGCCCGCCCGTCGCCCGGTTCGGGGCGTGTTCCACTTTGAGAACACCGCTCCGGATATTCAAGTCGCGCTGCGGGAACGGGATCTCGATCCCGGCTTCGCGGAATTTCCGGTCGATCGCAAAGTTGAGATCGCTGCGGTAGCGCCGGGGCCGGGAGCTCATTTCATCGCTCCAGGCGACCAGTTCGAAGTTAAGCGAGCTCTCACCAAAGGCGACGAAGAAAACGCTGGGCGCGGGGTTCTTCAATGTGTGTGGATCTTCCTCAGCCGCTTCGATCAGCTTCTGGCGCACCTTTTCCACGTCGCTCCCGTAGGCCACGCCGACCGGGATCCGGAAGCGCACTTTGGGATCGCCATAGGTCCAGTTTATCACCGGCGAATCGATGAACTTCTGGTTCGGCACTATCGTCGTGATGTTGTCGTTCGTCACCAGCACTGTGCTGCGCGCGCGGATTTTTACGACCTGCCCGGTAACCCCCGCGACTTCAACTCGATCGCCGATCGCGATCGGCCGCTCCGCCAGAATGACGAGTCCGCTGATGAAATTGCTCGTGATATTCTGAAGACCGAAACCGACTCCGACGCCGACCGCACCGGCGAAGACGGTGAGCGCCCCGAGTTGGATGCCGGTGTTTTGAAGGACGATGAAAATACCGGCGACGAGGACGATATTGGCCGCGAGCTGCGAGATGGCGTACTGGAGCGAGCGATCCAAGCCGCTGTGAACGAGGAAGCGATCGAAAAGAAAATGCTTCGTCCGCGACGAGAGCCAAAAGACGAGGATGAGAAGGCCGATGAGGAGAAAGATCTGCAGGAGGCTGATCCGGACGCCCGGGAGCGGGGCATCCCAGGCGAGCGGGATTCCGAGGCCGTTGACTGCGCTGACGGTGAAGAAGATGAGCGCGGCGGAGCTGAGGATCGTCGTGATGATGGCGACGAAATTGGGATCGAGCTTCAGGCGGCTGAGGAACCGGCGGACGACTGCACTTTGCAGGAATTTCGCCGCGACCAGCCCGAAGGCCAGCAGGCTGGCGAAGGCCGCGATTCCAAGAACGGAAATGTGGTGGCCGGCGAGGTTGAAGAGTGGGGCGCTCAACCAATGGACATTCACGTGCCTAATCTCTCGCGGGGAAGAGCGGTCCGCAAAACCCGAAACAAAAAACACGGCCGCAGCCGTGTCTTAGGTTGCACTGACGAATCACGCTCCGGCCAGCGGTGATTATTCCTTGCGCGACTTCTCCTCGATGTATTTCACCACGTCGCCGACCGTCTGCAATTTTTCCGCATCTTCGTCCGGCACTTCCACCGAGAATTCCTCTTCGAAAGCCATCACCAGCTCGACGATGTCGAGAGAATCGGCTCCGAGGTCTTCAATGAATGAGGCGTTCGGGGTCACCTGCTCCGGGTTGACGCCCAACTGCTCGACAATGATGTCCTTCACTTTTTCTTCGACCGGTTTATCCGACATAAAACTTAATCTCCTTGGTTCGATTCTGTGGGTCACCGCTTAACGGCGGCGGGTCACGTTGGCAACTAAATTAATTGGCTTCGTTGTCAATTTATTTCGCGCGCGCGGCGGCCTTCGTGCCAGCGGGCGATTTTACATCCGTCCGCCTTTGCGTACAGACTCTCATGCCCGAGGACAAAGAGGCGCCGGACCTACTGGATTTAAAGTTTCTGCCCGCCTGGCTGAAGGAGGCGCCTAACGAAAACGCCTATTCCGACTATGCCGGCGAGGAGGGCGAACCCACCCGCACGCGCGAAGGGCGCGGCCAGGAGCGTCGCGGGGGCGATCGACGTGGACGCGGCCCTCGACCGCCTCGAGGCAAGGAGGAGGGACAGCAATCGCGCGGACGCGAGCGGCGACCCGGGATGCAGCGGCCTCCCGAAGCCCGCCTCAGGGAAGCGCCTGCCGGGCCGATGCCTCTGGTCAAGGTGCGATTTACTCCCGATTCACGCGTGCTCGAAAGCGTCCTGGCGCAGATCAAGGCGGGCCATCTCGCCTATTCGGTCTTTTCACTCGCGCGGATGTTTCTCGACAAGCCAGAGCGTTACGATGTGCATTTGAAAGCCGAGACGGCGGTGCTCTTTCAACTCGATGAAAACGGGCCGGTCGCAAGCGATCGGCGGGTCTTGGAAAACGCTGCTTTCCTGAGCGAGAAGCATCGTTTCTATCGAAGCGAGATCACGCAATCCGAACCGATCAAGGGCAACTTTACCTCTGTTGCGCGCTGCCGGCTGAGCGGAGTATTTCTCGGCCCAACCAATCACCACGCCTATCAGTCGCAATTGCGCAACCTGTATGAACAGCGCTTCAGCCGCCGGATGAGTTTTCCCGACTACCAGCGGCAGATTGAAATCGTGAGCAGCCCGGAAGCGGTTGAGCGTTGGAAGGAGGAGACGCGCAGCGTGACCACTTATGTGACGCTGCAGGAGGAGACGCCGCTCACGTTTAACAGCGCCGCCGAGACCGAGCGGCATTTTCGACAGACTTATCTGCCAGGGTTGGTGCACAGCGGCACGGAATTGAAGATCGACGGCATCGTCAGCCGTCGGCTGCTTGATCGATCGTTAGGACGATTGATCGAGGACGCCTGGGCGCAGGAATTCCGCTCGCCGGCCCGGATGATGCAGGAACTAAGCGGCGCCTTCCGCCAGGGGCCGCTGCAAATTTTCCGGCATCGCAAGGGCATGCTCTTCGTCTCGCCGATTCGGACGCGGCCTTTCAGTCATGCCAGTTCGTCGCTCTCGATATCGGTCGCCGGAGTTCTGGCGGCGCTAAACGAACGCCCGGGCATGAACCGGAAACAGTTGCTTGAGAAATTGCATCCGGAGGAGGCAGGAGAAACTGAGGAACGCGAACGAACGAAAATGGCCCTGGCCTCGGATTTGCACTGGTTAATCAGCGAGGGCTACGTGATTGAGTTTAACGACGGTTCGCTCGATCTGCCGCGAACCAAGGCGCCGGCGCCGAGCGCGCCTCCCTCTGGCGACGCGGATACGTCGAACGGAAGCCAGGCGCCGGCCTCGTTGCCTAACGAATCTGGTAAAGCGGCATTGCCCGTCGCCAGTGAGCCTGCTTCAGCTGAAACGCAGGCTGTCGGGCCGGAGCCGCTGCCGGAACTGGCTGCGCAGGAAAGCCAGACTCAAAATCCAGCGCAGGGGGAAAGTGAACGGCCGGCTTCTATTCCAGTCTTGCGGGAAGCCGAAGCGGCGTCGCCGCCAAATCCGGGGACGTCCGCTGAGAGTTAGGACACTCATGCCAAATCACAGGATTTCTGTGAGCATTTTTTTTGGATAGGAGCTCCGTACCTTTTCCCCGTGCTACGGTCGGCGACAATGAAGAAAATTATCGCGGCGCTTTTCTTGATGCCGTTCATCAGCCTGGCAGCGGAAAATACCAACCCGCAGTTTGATGCACGGACGGCGGAGCGTTTTGCCCGCCTCGCGCTCGCCTGCGTGCACAAGGAATATCCCAACCATATCAGTCACACCCTGAACAGCGACGCCGATGTGCAACCGCCGCGCAAACTCACGCCTGCTTTTTGCGGCTGCTTCGACTGGCATTCCTCGGTCCATGGTCACTGGCTGCTTGCCCGGCTGGCGCGCACTTTCCCCAAGGCCTCCTTTACCGATGAAGCGCGGAAAGCGCTCCGGCAAAGCCTGACGAGTGCGAACGTGAAACAGGAAGCAGCCTACCTCGCTGGGAAAGGACGGGAGAGTTTCGAAAGACCCTACGGGCTTGCCTGGTTGCTTCAGCTCTGCGCCGAGCTTCGCGAGTGGGATGACCCACTCGCCCGCGAGCTATCGGCAAACTTGCGCCCGCTCGAGGAGGTTGCAGTGGAACGGCTCTCGAGCTGGCTGCCCAAGCTCTCGCACCCAGTGCGCATTGGAGAACATGACCAAACTGCTTTCGCCCTCGGTCTGATCCTCGATTATGCGCGTAGCAGCGGCAATCAAGCTTTGGCCAGGCTGGCAACTGATTCGGCCAGGAAGTTTTTCCTCAACGACAAGGACTGTCCGCTCGCCTACGAGCCTTCGGGCGAGGATTTCCTTTCACCCTGTCTGGGCGAAGCCGATGTCATGCGGCGGGTGCTTTCGCCTAACGAATTCGCGGGCTGGCTGACAACCTTCATGCCTCAGATCCCGACCACGCCGAAGGCCGACTGGCTGCCCGTCGTGGTCTCACCCGATCCGAGTGATCCGAAGCTGGCGCATCTCGATGGATTGAACCTCAGCCGGGCCTGGATGCTGGAGGGCATCGTCTCAGGTCTGCCAGCAGACGACCCGCGCCGCCCTGCCCTCGAAGCTGCCGCGGCGGCCCACAAACAGGCGGGCCTGGCAGCGGTGACTGGCGCGCATTACGAAGGCGGTCACTGGCTGGGCAGCTTCGCGGTCTATCTCACAACTCGTCGTGGAATCTCAGATCAACCGGGCGCGGCTCAGGAAGAAAAACCGCGCTGAGAGAGCGTATTCCAGCGCAAGATCGACCTCATCTGTTTGCTGA
>JBOHXL010000103.1:0-10903 GCA_050736975.1 Chthoniobacterales bacterium
CGTCACAGATCGCAGCGGATATGCTCCTCGCTCGCGTCTTGCCATCCAGCCCAAAGCGCTCTCGCGCGACCCTTCCCTACTTTCCGGATAGCCTCTAGGGTCATCGCCTTAGTAGCGTTCCGCGGCGAAGACAGACTCCGGATCAGAGGCAGAGACTTTTCCCACCGCGATCCAGCCGATGCGACTAACCAGCGCACCGAGTAGGAACGAAATTGCTGCGAATGGAACGAAAGAGAAGAAACCGCAGAACAAGCGCAAGTGGACCGGTCAAAGCTTCGGCGATGCGGATAAGCCAGCCCGAGCCATCTTCGTGGATCGCCCGATCAGAAGCGCCGTGTCGATCGACGCTCAGCCAGATCAGAAGCGCCGTCTCAATCCCAGCCGCATAAAACCCGAAGAAGTTGAGCGCGGGAATTCGGTGCCCGAGCAATTCCAAGCGCACCGCCGTTAGGCAGCTTCGTTCGATTGGCGGATCATTTTTTCCATCTGCTCTCTGATCTTGGGTCGCGACGCTCTCAGAACTTCTAGGAACGCAAGCACAGCGGGATTGTGGGAAGACTTGCGCCATACAACGCACAACGGAATCTGCGCCGACTTTGGGATGATGGAACGAATAAGAACCGGCCGTTTCAGGCTTGCGACGCAGCGAGGCACGATTGAAAGGCAAAGCCCGCTCTCGACCAGAGTCAGGACCGTTGCCATAAAGTCCGGCTCATTTACGATCCGCGGCGAGAAGCCGGCTCGCCGGGAAACCGAAATGACCTCGTCGAACAAAGTTCGCGAGCCTTTGCGGTGGAATTGGACAAAGGGCTCGGCCGCGAGACTCTTTAAATGCACGACTTTTTGCCTCGCCAGTCGATGAATAGAGGACAGCGCAATCCCGAGTTCGTCCACGTAGACGTTTTCTTCTTCGAATTCAGCACGGCGGTCCGGCGGAAGTTTTCTCGAGAACCCCAGGTCGATGCGGCCGTCGTCGAAGGCGGCGAGCTGCTGGTCGGGAGTCATTTCATAGAGCTGTAGCTGGACGTCAGGAAAGTTCTGGCGATACGATTGCACAAGGGCAGGTAAGAACGGACCGGAGGCGCTGCCGAAGAATCCTATGCCCAAACTGCCGGTCTCCCCGCGTGCAGCGCGCCGCGCGATCTGCCCAGCTTCGTTTGCATGAGTTAGTATTTGTTCCGCCTCATGTAAGAAGGCGTTTCCTGCCCTGGTGAGCTGCACCGTCCGTTTCGTGCGGAGCAGTAGTTTCACGCCGAGTTCCTCTTCCAGATCGAGAATGGTTTGGCTGATCGCGGGCTGGGCAACGTGGAGGCGGCGGGACGCTTCGCTGTAGTTCAAATGATGAGCGACGGCAACGAAGTAACGCAGGTGGCGAAGCTCCATAACTTTATGCTTATCGCAGAATCCGATTACTACAAGCAAATCATACGATTTCCGCGATGGCAAGAAAGGAGCGACAAAAACCATAGATAAATCAGAAATGAAAACGGATAACGGCCCACACGGACAACCAAGCTCGGGATCGCGTTCCGAAGTGAAATTACCCGTTCGAACCTACGGCGAATTGCAGAGGCAGCTGCACAAAGACCTGCTTGCACAGCACCCGGAATGGATCGAAGCCGACGGCAACTGTCCTACCTGCGACGACTACGAACGTCGACTCGCTCAGCTGATTTCAATTTTCAAGTCCCAAAGCAAAATTACGTCGGGCAAAAAGACAACTCGAGAAAAGGAGTAGAACTCGTATGAAGTTAATCGTTAATTCGTTAATCAGACAGAGAGGAGACTCGCATGCAACCACTTGAAGCTGACTACTTCACGGCGTATCACAACGTAAAGCTGACACGAGACGCCAACGGTGTTCTGATTGTTCAACTCCACACCAACGGTGGCCCGTGCATTATGACCGCACAAACTCACACGGAGTTTGTCGAGGCCTTCTACAGGATTTCGCAGGATCGAGCGAACAAGATCGTAATCCTGACGGGGGCAGGTGGCGACTTCATCACCAGCGTCGAATGGTCGTCCTTCGGCGATGTCGCCGATCCCGGCGTCTGGAGCCAGATTCACGACGAAGGCGTTCAGGTTTTGGAAAACATAGCCAACATACGTGTACCGGTCATCGCGGCGATCGAGGGACGGGCGCATATTCACTCCGATTATGCGCTGCTCGCCAACGTGATTGTGGCCGCCGAGGGGGCGACCTTCCAGGATGTGGGCCACTATGCCGCTGGCGTTGCACCCGGGGACGGAATCTTTACTACATGGAGTTATCGCGCCGGCGCAGGACGAGCCGAGGCCTTCCTCCTCAACCCGCAGCCGCTGCCGGCGCGTACTGCACAGGAATGGGGAGTCGTTGCCGAAGTTGTCCCGAACGGCAAGGCGCTCGGTCGGGCGCAGGAATTAGCCCAGCTGTACCTGAAGGCTCCGGAAGTGACGCGTCGCAACACACGAGTGCACTTCATCCAACCATTGAAAGAGCGCATTGTGCGGGAAGTCGGCTACGGACTATCGCTCGAGGGAGCATCTTCAGCCGACCTCGTGAAGTCGACGTGAGGCACTGCGGCGGAGAGGACGAGAACAACATCATGAAGATTTAATCGAAGAAAATCCTGACATTCGTTTTCCTCACTTCGCTAATCACAAATGAAGAAGCAAAGGATGGCCGTCGCGTTTACGGGCACCGGATTCTTCAGAAGCCGACAAGTGGCTCGGAGTATTCGGAATTCGTTGAACAAATCTGCGATGCTGTGCCGAGGTTTATTAAGGGATGAATAAAGCGATTTCGTTTACTTGCTGCGAACGCCTCGCGCAGCGATGCTGAGGTAGCAGCATTTTAGACATTGAAGGGAGTGAGCTGCTCATGGCTGCCGATTCATTGACTGCACTCATTACCGGAGGGACGAGTGGGATCGGCCGGGCTACAGCCGACAAACTGGCTCAGCTTGGCATCCATGTCATCGTCGTCGGTCGCAACGCCGAGCGCGGGGAGAAAACGGTTGCGGAGGTTCGGGCCATGGGAGGAAACGCCGATTTTATTCCTTCCGATTTGCGAGATGCCGCAAGCGCAAGGGAAGTCGCCAGAAAAGCGATCGAGTTTGGAAATGGCCATGTCGATATCTTGATCAACAACGCGGGGATTTATCCATTCGGCCCAACGCACGAAATGACGGAAGAGATGTTTGAGCGAGTCTATTCGCTCAACGTCAAGGCGCCATACTTTCTGGTCGCAGAACTTGCTCCGCTGATGGCGAAAAGAGGCAAAGGCGCAATTGTCAATCTATCGACGATGGTGGCTGATTACGGAGCAGCCGGCATGAGCCTCTATGGTTCAAGCAAGGCCGCGATCAATCTACTGACGAAGGTATGGGCAGCAGAATATGGCCCAAGTGGTGTTCGTATTAATGCCGTGAGCCCGGGACCAACGCGCACGGAGGGAACAGGCACGATGGGCGAGGGTCTCGAGCAATTAGCAGCACAGGCGCCAGCAGGGCGGCCGGCCACAGCGGACGAAATTGCGGAAGCGATTGTCTTTTTAGCGACCGACCGTGCCAGTTTCATCTATGGAGCAAAACTCGCCGTCGACGGAGGAAGGACTGCTGTGTGAGTGAGCCGGAAAAATATGACGTGCTTGCGCTCGGGAGCGGCACACGCGGCAAATTGGTGGACATGAGGCGCAATAGGAACGAGCCGGCGGCGCCGGATTGAATGCTAACCTTTCGGCCACACACGGAGTGCGATTTGGGCGACCCGATGAAGGTGATCGCCACTGGCGCCGCCAGCTGACTGGACTGCCATTCCGCGCACGACAGTCATCACGTAGTTGGCCAGTTCGGCTGGGTCAGCGTTTTTCGGAAGATCGCCTTCGCGCTTTGCTCGTTGAAGGCGCCGACGCAATGCGACTTCCGCCGCCGCCCGCCGCGCAGCCACTTCCTTCCGAGCGGACGCACTTCCGCACGCCAACGCGCCTTGAACCATGAGGCATCCCGCGGGAGTCCTGGGATCTTCCGCCATCCTGGCCGTGCCGAGGAATATTTGCTCGACAACGTCGCGCGCCTTCGGTGACGCCAGAGCTTTGCCAAACCAGGCGAGAGGCCCGGCCATATATCGATCGAGAACTTTTCCGAACAGCTGTTCCTTGTTGCCAAATGCGGCGTAAAGACTTGGCCGATTGATTCGCATGGCCCGGGTGAGATTGGAGAGTGAAGCCCCTTCGTAACCTTTGGCCCAAAAAACGTGCATGGCACGATCCAGGGCCGCGTCAGGATCGAAGGCGCGAGGCCGTCCAAGCTGGGCAGCGTTTCCTGATTTCATACCGATAGGTAAATAAATCATTTGACAGCCGGCTTGTCGAGACCCAACTTTTTATACCAATCGATACACAATAAATCTAACCTCGGAAGGAAACAGGAGACAAATTATGAATAGGAAACTGGAAGGAAAAATTGCGCTTGTTACTGGCGGCTCGCGCGGTATCGGCGCCGCCATCGCCAAACGTCTGGCCACCGACGGGGCCAAGGTAGCGATCACATACGCCAAAGGTGCTGATGCAGCCGCGGCCGTAGTTAAGGAGATTGAACGCGACGGCGGAAAGGCGATCGTGATTCAGGCGGACGCCACTGACGCCAAAGCTGTCAGGACCGCAGTGGAAAAAACGGTCGCGAGCTTGGGCCGGCTCGATGTGCTGGTGAACAATGCCGGGACGGCCATTCCGAAGAAGTTCGAGGAAACCACCCTGGAGGAGATGGACACCATGATTGACGTCAACGTGCGCGGCACCTTCGCTGCAACGCACGCGGCGCTCAAACAGATGAACAACGCCGGTCGCATTATCACCATCGGTTCTTGCGTCGGCGAACGGATGATGACACCCGGATTGGTAGCGTACTCGGCCACGAAGGGAGCCCTCAAAATGTTTACCCAAGGCTTGTCCAGAGAAGTGGGCGACCGCGCCATCACGGTCAACAATATCCAGCCGGGTCCCATCGATACAGAGTTGAATCCGGCCTCGGGTGATTGGGCCGAGCCCCAGAAAGCCAACACCGCCCTCAAGCGGTATGGAACGGTGGATGATGTCGCCGCGTTGGTGTCTTTCGTCGCCAGCCCGGAAGCGTCGTACATCACCGGCGCGAGCCTAACCGTGGACGGCGGTACCAACGCCTGACCAGTCCCGCGGGGTGAAAGAAATGACAACTCTTCAAAACAAGACTGCGCTGGTGACGGGCGCATCAAGAGGAATTGGCCGCGCGACCATCCGCCTTCGTACGTCCGCTTGTTCGCAAAAGAAAACGGATACTTGAAGTTTTGGACCAGGCTTTTCGAGTCCGTGCCCGGTGGCCACATGGAGTCCGGGCAGTCCGGAGGCGTGGCGCGCCTTGCATCATACGCGTAGGCATCTGCGGCTTTTGCGAGAGGAAAGGTCTCGATTAGCGGGCGGATGTTTTCCAGATTAGAAATGAGCACGCCAGGTTCCGGTCTGGAACTTATGGTGAAGAGAAATAACATTCTACCTGTGTCCGAGTCGTCCAATAGGACCATTGTTACCGATTCGACCGGTATCGGCGCAGTTATTCTGGCAGCAGGTCCATCGAGGCGCATGGGCAAGCCAAAACAATCGCTCGAGTTCGGTGGTCAGTCGTTGCTTAGACGCGCCGCTTCCAGCGCACTTGAATCAGGATGTCGGCCTGTAGTAGTCGTGACGGGCGCGAACGCGCCGGCTTCCAGAGAAAGTTTGCACGGACTCGACCTGCACGAAGTCGAGAATCGGCAGTGGGAGTCGGGCCTGGGGTCGTCGGTGCGCGTCGGCATCGAAGCCGTTGTCAGGTTGAATCTACAAATAACCGCGGTCGTCCTGATGGTATGCGACCAGCCTTTCGTAACGCGGGAGATCATTACCGGACTTGTTACGGCTTATCGTGAGGCAGGTTGCTCGATTGTTGCTTCGCGCTACGGCGGAAGCTATGGCGTACCCGCATTGTTCAGTAGCAGCCATTTTGGCGAACTTGGAACGCTCGAGAGCTCAGCCGGTGCCAGACAGATCATCCAAAAGCATCTGGCGACGGTTCAGTTCCTGCCTTTTCCCGAAGGCGAGATCGACGTCGACACACCCGATGACTTCGCGCGGCTTCAATCGATGAGTTACCCGGGCGCCCTTAAAGAACGCGCGGGCCTGAGCTAGGCTGCTTCTCCGCCGGCAGCAGCGGCGGTTGTGTGAATGTCGATCTTTCGCTCTCGCAGAAAACCGCCGCACCGGTTGGAAAGTACCGCAGCAACCTCCGACACAATCGCGAGCGCGATTTCTTCAGGGGCTTCGCCGCCGATGTCGAGTCCGGCCGGCGCGAATAGAGTTTTACCAAGATGATTGAAATCGAACGGTCGATATTCGCCGAGCTGAGAGAATAACGCGGAGTGACGACTTCTTGGCCCGAGCAATCCAACATAGGCAAGTTGGAGAGGCAGAAGACGGTCGAGGGCAAGAAGGTCGCGGCCAAAATTGCGAGTCATGACGAGCGCGGCGGTCTGAGAGTCCGGGCGAAAACCTTCCGCCAATTCCGATGGGTGACCAAAACGCTCGGAGACCCAGCCGAGATTCCCACAGAGTTGAGTAATCGGCTCGATCTCCGGTCCGGTCCCGAAAAGTAAGAGCCGGACAGGAACCGGTACCGTATCTATGAAGATGCCACGATGCTCGGCGAGAAGGATATCAGCGGGTAATAAATCGGAGCCAGGAGTATCGCCTTCAAATCGCGTTCGGACACGACAAACCTCCCGTTTCCCCAGCAAGCGGCCAATCTCAGTGATGACATTTCCGTTCCCTCCTGCCGCAGGTAGCGGCTCGACAAGAATCTTCAGTTGGCCATCGCAGCCGTAGAGACGCTTCGTATCAAACGACAGCAAAACGGGAGAACCGTTGGTCATTACCTCTCGTCCGCGACGGCCAATCTCCGCCTCGAGACAACCGCCGCTCAAGACACCCAGAGTAACACCGTCGGAATCTATCAACAGGCGAGCGCCCGGCTTTCGATAGGTGGAGCCTTCTGTTTGCACCAGCGTGGCCAGTGCCCAGGAGCGCGTTGGATTTTCCGCGACCCGCTGAATGATTTGCTGCAGCGCCTTCATCTTTAGCTCAAGACGGACGAGGTCAGAAGATCCTCGATCTTTACCGGCAGTTGGCGCACGCGCACGCCCGTGGCGTGATAAGTCGCCGCCGTAATCGCAGCGGCAATCCCAGCCAGACCGATCTCGCCGATGCCGCGCGCGCCAAGTTCGTTAAGCTCTTTGTCAGGATAATCGAGAAAGTGCACTTCAAGCCTGGGCACATCGGCGTTCACCGCCACGACATAGTCGGCCAGGTTGCTGTTGATTGGCGCACCGTTTTGCGGGTCGTAGGTGGTGTGTTCCAACAGCGCCATGCCGATTCCCATCACAACTGCGCCTTCGATTTGGTTACGGCCAGCCAGTGGATTTATGATGCGTCCCGCGTCGATCACGGTCACGACCCGATTGACGCGTAAGCGTGCGATTTCCGGCTGCCACGTCACTTCGACGAAGTGACAGCCGAACGAGTGCGTCGAGAATTTCGGCTTGGGATTGCCGAAGGTCGCTTCCGATTTCCCGCTTCCGGAGACGAGACGGAGATTTGCGCGCCGGAGAATATCCGCGAATGAAATCCCGCCGGCAGCACCGTCAGCTTGCAGAAAGACGCGGCCGTTCTCGAAACCGAGTTCTTTCGTTTTGCGTTTCTCAAATGGCGAGCCCGCGGTGGTTGTTGCGACCATGAGCAATGAGGCGATCGCATGGTCAGCCGCGGCAAAGACGGCCGGGATGAGCGACGCCGTCGCCATCGAACCACCCGAGATCGGACCTTCGGGAAGAGATGTATCGCCCAGCGCAACTTCGACTTTATCGAGCGGAACACCCGTCTTCTCCGAAGCGAGCTGCGCCAGAATCGTGTAGGTGCCGGTGCCGATGTCTTGCGTCCCGGAGGCAACGCGGACAGTGCCGTCGTCGCGAAGTTCAAAACTGGCTTCGGCCGGAAATCGTGCCGCAATCCACGCGGCCCCGGCCATCCCCCATCCGAGCGTCAACCCATCTCGCTTCATCGAGCCGATCCCGTCCTTGCGTTTCGACCAGCCGAATTTTTCCGCACCGAGGTCCATGCACTCAAGATAATGACGGGATGAGAACGGAATGCCTAACGACTCGTCGATCTTCGGCTCGTTAAGAATGCGCAATTTGACCGGGTCAATCTTGAGCTGATCGGCCAGTTCGTTCATGGCCGACTCGGTCGCGTAGAGTCCCGGCACCGCGCCGGGGCCGCGCATGTCGCATGGTGTGCCGACATTGCGCCGGGCCCGTCCAAACTTTACTCGAAGGTTTGGCACACTGTACTGGAAGGCCGTCGCTTCACCGCAATTCTCGTGATAGAACTCGATCATTGACCTGTGATAGACGTAGTCGTGTTGGAGCGAGACAAGCTTGCCATCCGGTGTCGCGCCGAGCCGCACACGCTGTTGCGTCCGGGCGCGATGCCCGGCCGTCTCAAACATCATCTTACGGCTGAGCACAAGCTTGACCGGTTTGCCTAACTGGCGCGCCGCCGCCACAGCCAGCGGGCAATGCGTCCACGGCCATAACTTGCTCCCGAAACCGGAGCCAACAAACTTGGTAATGACGCGCACGTTCTCCTTCGGCAGACCGAACATTTGTGCGAGCACGCCGCGCATGTTGAAGACGGCTTGCGATTCTTCGTAGATTGTCAGCATCGAACCGTCCCAGACGGCGGTTGCGCTTTGTAGCTCGATTGGGTTGTGCGTCTCGGCCGGCGTGACATAGGTTTGGTCAAGCTTGACCGGCGCACTGGCAAAAGCCTGCTCGGCATTGCCGCGCTCGCGTTGCAAGCGAGCTTCTGGTCCGTAAGGGGTGGTAATCACCTCCGGGTCGTCTTCGGGTTTGAGATCGGTTTCGACGTTCGGCTTGCCTTTATCGTAGATGACGCGGACCACGTCAGCGGCCGCTTTGGCTGCCTCAAACGTGTCCGCCACAGCCAGCGCCACATATTGGCCATAGTAGCGAATGACGTCGTCCTCGAATGGCGGACGCCGCTCGATGCAAATACCTTCAAACCCATCTCCAAGTGTTGATCGAAAGATCTTTCCGATGTTGGCACGATGGAAAATTGCGCGGACGCCCGGCATTTTTTCTGCCGCCGCGGTATCGAGCTTTTGAATTTTGCCGTTCGCGATCGTCGCCCCTACCGGAACGGCGTAGAGCATTCCCGGAAAATGGTGGTCGGACGCATACATGGCCGCGCCGCTCACTTTCAGGGGACCGTCAATGCGCGCCTGGGGTTTGCCGATCACGGACATCTCTGCGGTTTCGGGCATAAGTTAGAACGTTAGGAAGTTTGCGTGGCGAGCTTCAGCGCGTGGACGAGGCAGCGTTTGGCGAGTTCGATTTTGAATCCATTTTCGCTTTGGGGCTTTGCACCACGCAATGCCGCTTCGGCCGCCTTTCGAAACACCGCTTCCGTTGCAGGTTGCCCAGACAATTCGCCTTCCGCCTCAGTCGATCGCCACGGCTTGGTAGCGACGCCGCCGAGCGCAACGCGTGCGTGCGTCACTTTTCCGCTTACGACCGCCACCACGACGGCGGCCGAAGCGAGAGCAAATTCATAAGAGGCGCGGTCACGCAATTTCAAATAAAGCGAGCGGCTTCCCGGGACAGGAGGCGGAAGAGTAACGTGCGTGATCAAATCACCCGGCTCCAGAACTGTCTCACGCTCCGGTGTCTTACCGGGTAGCAGATGAAAATCCGCAATCGGAATGCTTCGCTCGCCTTTCGGCCCGCGCACATGGATGGTGGCTTCGAGGGCGGCCATGGCCACATTCATGTCAGACGGATTGGTCGCGATACAGTGTTCGCTCGCGCCGAGAATGGCCAGAGCGCGATTTGCTCCAGTGATCGCCGCGCAACCGCTGCCGGGTTCGCGTTTGTTACACGGCATACTTGTTTCTCGGAAATACATGCAGCGGGTGCGCTGCAGCAGATTGCCGGCCGTAGTCGCCATGTTCCGAAGCTGGACCGTCGCACCGCTAAGGAGTGCTTCCGACAGAACAGCGTAGTTCTTCTTAACGAGTGGATGAAAGGCGAGATCCGAGTTGCGAACTACCGCGCCAATCGTTAGGCCGCCGTCGGGAAGCGCTTCAATTTTGTCGAGCGGCAACCGGCTAATGTCGATCACCTTTTGTGGTTGCTCGACATTTAACTTCATCAGGTCGATCAGGGTTGTCCCGCCGCCGATAAAGCGAACCTCCGCGCCTTGTTGGGCCGTGGTCGCCTTAGCCGCCGTCGCAATTGCCCCCGCGCTGTCGGTCGCCCGCGTGAGTTGAAAGGCTTTCACGCTGTCTTCTCCGGCCTGGCGTTTTTCCGCACGCTCTGAATGGCGGCGACAATGTTGGGATACGCTCCGCAGCGGCAAATGTTCCCGCTCATGAACTCTTTCACATCCGCGTCCTCCGGCCCGCATGGTTCCTTCAAAAGCGCTACCGCCGACATGATTTGTCCGGAAGTGCAATAGCCGCATTGATAGGCGTCGGTGGCGACGAAAGCAGCCTGCATTGCGTGCAGGTTTGCCGGCTGGCCGATGCCTTCAATGGTCGTGATCTCCTCGTCCTCATGCATCGCGGCGAAGCAAAGGCAGGAATTCACGCGCCGGCCATTGATGTGCACGGTGCACGCACCGCACTGGCCGTGGTCGCATCCTTTCTTGGAGCCAGTCAGGCGCAAGTGCTCGCGCAGACAATCCAGAAGAGTCGTCCGTGGATCGATTCGAAGATCGTACTTCTTGCCGTTGACATGAAGCGTTACAGGAATGGCGTCCTTTGAGTCGGGTGAAGTTGCC
>JBOHXL010000104.1:0-4631 GCA_050736975.1 Chthoniobacterales bacterium
CCATACATTCCGTTGCCGATGTGCTGCAACACAGGCGGCGTTCCGCAATGGTAAATGAATACGCCCGGCACCTGTGCGACAAACGAGAACTCCAGTGTCTCCCCTGGATTGATCGAGCGATACGCAACGCTCCAGTCGATCTGCGCGGCATGGAAATCGATCGAGTGCTGCATCGTCCCGTTGTTGACGAGCTTCACGTGCACGGTTTGTCCTTCGCGCACATGCAGGATTGGGGCCGGGACGGTACCGTTGAATGTCCACGCCTGATATTGCACGCCGTTGGCGATTTCGATCGTCGCGTCAGTCGTGACCAGGTTGATATTAACGTCGGCACCATTGCCGATCAGCGGAGGAAGAATCGGAAGTGGGCGCTTCGTGGTTGGTCCCGCCGTTGTCATGCTCAGAGGTGAGACAGTCACAGCGACCAGGTTAAGAGGTGAGACGGCGGCCGCGGCATTCGCAGGAGTAGCGGGCGACCGGCTGGTGTTCGTTGCGCTCGCCAGAGTGGAGAGCGCGAGGACGAGGACGACGATGATCCCGCCGATCGCACCGAGTTGGTGGTCCCAATCAAAGGCGGGGCGTGCCTCTGGCCAGATCCGCTCCGGTTTCCATTCCGCCATGGATCTCCATTTCGGAAACCAGTGGCCGATATAATAATCAAGACTATAGGGCGAGGGACCGAGGAAACCTTCGATGAGTGCGGCGGCAACGAAAACCAACGCATACATGAGCGCCGGCCCAAGATTCGTCGCGCCCGAAGTGTAGGGCCCGCCAAAACCTTCTGCGGTTGACCAGATAAGTAAACTGAACAAGAAACCGGCGATATAGGTCAACCGGCGAGCGATGCCGAAGAGTAACCCGATCGCGAGGGCGGTTTCAATCAGTCGCGTAGCGAGAATGAACAAGCCAGTCCGCGGTGAAACAAGTTGAATCCAAAAATGAAACCAGGGAGCGAGCCAGGGAGGCTGGCCGTTGGCGGCGTTTTGCAAGTAACCGGCATAATGCGCCGCAAAACCCGGCTGCCATTTCAGGTAGGCATCGATCGCCACAAAGATTCCAAACGCCGCGCGCACACCTGCCGCGGCCACCAGCATCCATGCCAGCGTCCGCTCGCCTTCAACGGATTTCGAGTTCATAAATCACCGTAGCGCGCGACCATAAAAGTTCTATCTCGAAAACCAAATCAAACTCTTTGTTAGTCTGGCTCAGCGATTGTCAATTTGGGAATTACCCGGCCCATCCAGATCAGGGCCGCGATGATCCAGCAGACCGCCGCCGCACGAGATGAATTGTGCGGACGCGCAGCGCGATGTCGGCGACGTGGCGCGAAAGAATCAGAACGACCGCGACAATAAAAAGGAGAAGCGACTTGCGCAGCAGGCCCTTCCGGCCCGTTTGCTCCGCAATTTGAAAGCCCGGCCGTTGCTGCGCATTTGAAAGCCCGGCCTCGGCTTCGCCTGCGTTACGGGTTACCTGTTACGGCCGCCACCTCGCGGCTTTGCCGTCCATGTCGCTCCTCCCAGTCGCTCCATTCGCTGGTGAACCAGGTGTGGCGGCGACCAATATTCGCTGACCGAATTTCCTGAATCCAAGCCGGGCCCAAGCTGCATCAGACAATGCAGAACCCTTCTTCGCCTATGGAAACACTTCTGCGGGATATTCGGTTCGGCTTTCGCCAACTCGTAAAACAACCCGGCTTTGCCGCGCTTGCCATTATTTCCATGGCGCTCGGTATCGGAGCCAACACCTCGATCTTTAGTTTAATCGACACGGCTTTACTGCGACCGCTCGCGGTGAAGGAGCCGTCGCAGTTGGTCGAGCTCTACGGCACCCTGCACAATGGCGCGGATTGGTCGCTCCAATCGTATCCGAATTACAAAGACTACCGCGACCGTAACACCGTCTTCTCTGGTCTGTTTGTTTATCGCGTTGTCGTCAGCAGTCTCACGATCAACAATTTCAGTCAGCGGGTCTGGGGATATCTCGTTTCCGGAAATTACTTCGATGTTCTCGGGGTGAAGCCGATCCTTGGCCGATCGTTTTTACCCGAGGAAGACCGAACGCCTGATTCCCATCCCGTGGCGGTGATTAGTTACAACTGCTGGCAACGGCGCTTCGGCGGCAATCCGGCGATCGTGGGAAAGACCGTTCAGTTCAACAGCCATCCGTTCACTATCATCGGCGTCGCGCCGAAAGGATTCATTGGCACCGAGGTCGCCTACGATCCGGAAATGTTCGTTCCGGTTATGATGGCGAAGACGATCGAACCCGGGAGCACCTGGCTCGACAAACGCGACTCCGGCAATCTCTTTACCGTCGGCCGGTTGAAGCCCGGGGTGTCGTTCGGCCAGGCAAAGGCTGAGCTCGAGACACTCACGGCACAGTTGGCGAAGGATTATCCGGAGAACGTCGGGCGCGGCATACGACTCGGTAAGCCTGGCCTGTTCATCCCCGATATCGCGAATTCGGTCTTCGCTTTCACTGGAGTGCTCGCGGCCGTGGGTGCGCTGGTGATTTTGCTCGCGTGCGTGAATCTTGCCAGTCTGCTCCTCGCGCGCGCGACGGAACGGCGACGGGAAATCGCCGTGCGTCTTGCCATCGGAGCAAGCCGCGGACGGCTCGTGCGCCAACTGCTGACGGAAGGTCTGCTTATTTCGCTCAGCGGCGGCGCGGCCGGCCTCTTCCTGGCTTCTGCAATCAATGACGCGGTGCGCGGCATTCGTTTACCAAGCGACGTTACTTTGATGTTCGATCTTCGCACAGACTGGCGGGTGCTCACGTTCGCGCTGCTGCTCTCGATCGCGACGGGAATTCTTTTCAGTCTCATTCCAGCGCTGCAATCGTCCAAGCCGCAGCTCGTGCCCGCGTTGAAGGACGAATCGTCGATGGGCGGCTTTCGTCGGTCGCGTTTGCGCAACTTCCTCGTGGTCGCGCAAGTCAGCCTTTCATTGATCCTGCTGATCAGCGCCGGACTCATTGTGCGCAGTCTGCAAGCCGCTCAGAAGATGCGGCCCGGTTTCAATCCGGAAAACGCGGTCGCGCTTTCGTTTGATGTCAGCCTGCAAGGATATGACGAGACTCGCGGTCGCGCGTTTCAGAAGCAGGTGCTGGAGCGCGCGCGGGCTTTACCGCAAGTCGCGAACGCGGCTCTGACCGATTACCTTCCGCTCGGATTGAACTACAACGATAGCTCGATCTATATCGAAGGCACGGAGTTCAAAGGTCGGAGCACGTTGCCGATCGTCATCCCAATCGAAAGCAGCCCCGGTTATTTCGATGCCATGGGCATCCCACTACGCGGCCGCGATTTTCGCGACGATGAAAATAAAACGGAAAGCCGCCTCGCAATCGTGAACGAAACATTCGCGAAAAAATTCTACAATGGACAGGACCCGATTGGGCGGCGCTTCAATTTTCATGGCCCTAAGGATCCGTTCTTCGAGATTGTGGGCGTGGTGCCCGACGGAAAATACAACTCGTTAGGCGAAGATCCCAAGCCGGCGGTTTACACGCCGCTCTATCGCGATTATAGCGGCACAGTCACTTTGGTGGCGCGCACGCGCGGTGATCCCCGGCAGGTATTGAACGAGTTGCGCAGCGAGGTGCACAAGCTCGATCCGTCGATTTCCGTTTACGCGGCACAGACACTGAAGGAACACCTGGGGACATCACTTTTCCCAGCGCGCATGGCCGCGATTGCGCTCGGCAGTTTCGGTGTGCTCGCCCTGATTTTGGCGGCGGTAGGGATTTATGGTGTCATGTCGCACGTGGTCGCGGGACGGACGCGCGAGATCGGATTGCGCATGGCGCTCGGCGCGCAACTTTTCGACGTGCAAAGGCTTATTTTGAAACAAGGCATGATCCTCGCCGCGATCGGATCGTTGTGCGGGCTAGTCATTGCCTTCGGCGGCGCGCGCATGCTGAAGAGCCTGCTCTACGGCGTCAGCGCCTCCGATCCGATCACGTTCACGTGTGTCGCTTTGCTTTTATTGAGTATCGCGTTTCTCGCCTGCTGGATCCCGGCGCGCAGAGCCAGTCGCGTTGAGCCGATGATTGCGTTGCGCGCGGAGTGAGTGGGGGAAAGGAAGAAGTAAGAATTAAAAATTAAGAAGTAGGATAATGACAAGTGACGAGCATCACTTCTTTGGTTTCGCCTTCTTTCCCTTGTCCATGAGCGCCCGCGCCGCCTGGTAATTGGCCATGTGCTCCTCCACGGACACGCGCGCAACGGTACGGCCGACAAGGCGATTGTCACGGCTTCTGCGCTGGAGGAGCAGTAGCGCACAAGCTGCGCCAACTTCACGCTTCGCGTGAGACGTCCGCGTCCTTTGGCGCGTTCCATTTCCACTCGCCGAGCCTCGTGTGTCGAGAGCCAGGTCCTTCAATTTTTTGAAGCGGACGCAACCCTTTGAAAGCCCGGCCGTTTGCTCCGCAAGCCGTTACGGCCCATGTCGAGTTTCTTGCCGATCTTTTTGTGTTCGCTGGTGAACCAAGTAGAGAGAGTGGGAGTGAGTCAGATGGGGGTCAGTGTGTGGGTCAGTGTGCAAATATTGACACATGCCCGATCGCGGCGGTCGTCCCGTTGATGCTCTTCGTCATGGCCACGATCCTGACGATCCAACTGCAAAGTT
>JBOHXL010000105.1:0-20750 GCA_050736975.1 Chthoniobacterales bacterium
CGGCTTGAGCACCACCGTGCAGCCGGTCGCCAGCGCCGGGCCGAGTTTCCACGCGGCCATGAGTAACGGAAAATTCCAGGGGATGATCTGCCCCACAACGCCAATCGCCTCGCGCGAGGTGTAACTGAAAAACCTGGCCCCGGGCGCGTAGGGAACGGAAATCGGAAACGTGCTGCCGTGAATTTTCGTCGCCCAGCCAGCCATGTAGCGGAATAAATCGATCGCCAGTGGGACATCCGCCACGCGCGCGACCGATAGCGGTTTGCCGTTGTCGAGTGACTCGAGCCGCGCGAATTCTTCGAGATTCTTTTCCAGTAAATCGGCCAGCTTCCAGATCGCCCGCCCGCGGTCGGACGGCGTCATCCTGCGCCACGGTCCGGACTCGAAGGCGGCGCGGGCCGCTTTCACTGCGCGGTCGATATCTCTTTTGTCGCCGGCTGCCACCTGGCAAATCACTTCACCCGTCGCCGGGTCGTAGGTGGCAAAGGTTTCGCCCGAGGCCGCGTCGGCCCACTGCCCGTTGATCAGCATGCGGCGCGCTTTGCCGGAAACCGGTCGACTGATTCGCGAAGCGCCGTTGCCGTGCGCGCGATTTTTCCGGGAATGAGAAAGTTTGGTTTTCATAGGTCTGCTCCGTCTTTTAAGTGGTGAAATCAACTTGCGCCTCGACGGTCGAAAGGCAACGCGGAAATGGCCTGGGCAAGGACAACTCCTCAGCGATTTTTCACAAGTTTTTCGTCTTCCTTCTCAATTTTCACGAATCGGCTTATCTCAAAACCTGAGGAGCGGCCGCCACCAAGGGATGCCGCCGAGGAGCAAGAGCAATGAGAGGCTGTAAGCGACGGCCGCGCCGCGATATTTCATCAGGTCAGTGCGACCCTTGCGCGACAAAGCCGCACCGAGATGCGCGCAAATGACAGCCAGCAACATGAGCGTCGTATGCTCGACCGTGAAAAAGCGGGACTCATGCTGCTTCATCGCCTCACCGAAATTGGCCAGGGCCGCGCGCGTGATCGGACTGGCGCCGAAAAAGAGCAGCAATCCGACGAGCAGCTCGAGGTCGATCGCGATGACAAAGATGACGCTGAACTTTCGAAGATTCGTCCCCGCCGGCTTTGTCCCGCTCCAGCCGGAAAACGCGACGAAAATTGCGGCGACCGCGGCCGCCAAAACAACCCAACGAAGGAACCCATGAAGAGCGAGCAATTGCGGATAGAGATTTTGAAGCATGCGGCATTATCTCTGGTTGCAATTAGGAAGTCGAGCCTTGGGAGCGTCGTTTGACTCTCGACCGCTGATCGCACGATCACAGATTCGCTTTTCCGCTTTTCAATGTTCCAGCTTTTCGCTCTTCTCTCTCCATGAACGAATCCGTCACCCAAGTCCGCGACACGACCGCCAACCCGGCTCCCCTCGGGCTACTCGGCTTCGGCATGACCACCGTCCTGCTGAATTTGCACAATGCCGGCTTCTTCGAGCTCAACAGCATGATCCTGGCGATGGGAATCTGTTATGGCGGCGCGGCGCAGATTGTCGCCGGCATCATGGAATGGAAAAAAGGAAATACTTTCGCCGCCACCGCCTTTCTTTCCTACGGCTTCTTTTGGTGGTCGCTCGTCGTTCTTGTCCTTTTGCCAAAGACAGGCGTTGCCACAGGGTCCGATGCCGCGGCCATGGGCGCCTATCTGGCCTTGTGGGGATTATTTACCTTCATGATGTTCATTGGCACTCTGCGTTTGAACCGGGCCCTTCAGGTCGTCTTCGGATCGCTCACTCTCCTCTTCGCCCTCCTGGCTATCGGCGAGTTAGCTGAGGTTAGTGCTACCTTTAAGCATGCCACAGGTTATGAAGGAATCTTTTGTGGCCTGTCCGCCTTCTATGCCGGCATTGCCCTGGTGATCAACGAAGTCTTCGGCAAAACCATCCTGCCCCTCGGTCTCCTAAACAAATAGCCCCAGACCTGCTTCAACTCCTGCCCTAACGCGCTCGAACCGGCATGCGTCACGATTCACGATTCATGATTCACCGATCCAACCCAGAGCTCGCCCGTGCCTCCGAGATTACCCTTAGAGCAACGTCTTACTTTTCCCCAGATACCACAACAGCACTCCGCCTATCGGCAGTCCAATCAGCGTTCTCGGATCATGCCGCGCCAAAGCATTCACGGAATCGCCCAGGAGATTCACCACCAGGATTCCGATGGCCAGATTTCGGCCCCACGACTTTCGCCCGGCCAGTCCCACGGCGGCGCAAGCGCACGCCGCCCCAACCATCAGCATGAGCGAGACTGACAAGAGCGGCCCGATTTTCTGAAATCCGAGCCGTGCCCCTGGGTTCAATCGCCAGACCGCGTCGAGCAGACTGCCCGGCAAGAGGAGAGCCGCAATCGTGACCAGGCAGGCGCAGGCCCCAAAGGCAAAGAAGGCTGCCAGCAGTTTCATCCCAATCGGCAAACGCGGCGGCATGCAGACGCTTCTACGGGCAACGCCGCCTCATGTATAGCCTCGTTTTCCAGCCTTCAATTCTTGTCGCACTGACTTTTCTCCAGCTTTCTTCTTTCTCCTTTCAACCCTCTACGTTCAAA
The DNA here is from genome assembly GCA_050736975.1 of Chthoniobacterales bacterium. Lineage (GTDB taxonomy): Bacteria > Verrucomicrobiota > Verrucomicrobiia > Chthoniobacterales > UBA10450 > Palsa-1392. The sequence continues at coordinate 2,585 of JBOHXL010000105.1, forward strand.
GCTAAAATGGCCGCATGTGGCAAATGATTTGCACGCCCGCTCTGGTCTTCATCGGCTTAGGCACACTGTTAGCCCAGGAGAACGTCAACGACAGCAGCGGAGACACATCGGCCGGGTTGCCCAAGGCTTACGCTGACTACCTCATCGCGTCGAACACACTCTCATCCGACAAGAAGTTCGCGGTGATTTATCCGAAAGTAGAGCTTTGCCAGGAGGAAGCAAAAAAGGGTTCGACGGATCGATGCCAGGATTACCTGGTTGAGTTACAACCCTTTCAGGTTCTCACCCGGCTCGAGACCAAATGGCCGGAATTTCAAAACAAGAACCACGGCGGGATGAGCGCCAGTTGGTCGAAGGATGGCTCGGCGGTGCTGGTCACGCTCGATAGCAAATGGGGCCCGGGCGACATCCTCTTGTATGAGATCCACGACGGCAAGCTGAGCCGGTCGACCAACCTGCTCCAAAAGGTGCACGATCTGCTCCTCCCGGAGTACAGGAAAGCGAAAGGCGCGCGCTACAACGACTACTTCGACTTCATTTTCGATACCGGGGATGAAGTCCCGCTCTGTCAATTCGCCGACTCAACCCATGTTCGAATCCGCGGAACCGCGACGACGGATCCAAAAGACATCGCCGGCGAAAAAGCGTGGGACGGAAAAGTCGAAGCGACCTGGGATATTCCGCGGGCCGGGTTCACCTCGCATAAAGTTACAACAACATTTGCCGGCGTCCGGAAAGGGGACGACCAGTAGGGGCCAGGGCGAAGCACATTCTTGCTTTGCGCCGCGCCTGACCCTTCATCCGTGTCGCACCCTCTTCTCCAATAACCAGCACCAAGTAACCAGCATCCCGCCGCGGTCTCCAAGGCGCTTCTTCGCCGGATCGGAAAAGTAACAGCGTTGTTACCGTTCATCGCTGGCCTTCGCCTCTCGCCAGGGTCACCTTCTCTTCGAGGAATTAGAATTGTCATGAGATCTTTAAACTGGTTCGGCTTCACCTTGGTCTCGGCGCTGTTTCTTTGCCTGGTGACACTGGCACCCGCCAGCACCCTTACCGTTCACGTTGGCACGAGCGGCGACAATTTTTCGCCCTCGACGATCACGGTCCATCCCGGCGACACCGTTGAATGGGTCTGGAGCGCCAGCAATCACAGCACAACTTCCGGCACACCCGGTAATCCGTCTGGTCTTTGGAATTCCGGGGTCCTCAACAGCGGGGCCACTTTCAACCATACCTTTGGCACGGTCGGCAGCTTCGCCTACTACTGCAGCGTTCACGGCGCTTGCTGCAACATGAAAGGCACGGTGACCGTCGCCGCCGCTTCTCCCACCCCGACGCCAACCCCCACCCCGACGCCCTCGCCCACGCCGACTCCCTCGCCGACACCACTCCTCCCGCTCATTAACCACGGACCGGTCAAGATCGAACTGACCGAAGTCGCGAGCGGCCTGACCGCGCCTAACGACCTCGTCCCTTCGGGCGACGGCCGCCTCTTCATCGTCGAACAGACCGGCCAGATCCGTCTCGTGAAAAACGGCGCGCTCGTTGCGACGCCTTTCCTCGATCTTTCGGCGCGGCTGGTCACGCTCATGCCGGACTATGACGAACGCGGTCTGCTCGGCCTCGCCTTTCATCCCGGCTTTAATGATTCGTCGAGCGCCGGATTCCGAAAGTTCTATACCTACACGAGCGAGCCGGTCGCAGGCGCGGCGGACTTCACCGTGCCAAACCCGAGTGCCTTCGATCACCAGAGCGTCGTCGCAGAATGGCAGGCCTCGGCGACCGACCCCGACATCGCCGATCCCACCACCCGGCGCGAGATCCTGCGCATCGATGAGCCGCAATTCAATCACAATGGCGGCAAGCTCGCCTTTCGGCCCGGCGAACCGTATCTCTATGTCTCGTTAGGCGATGGCGGCAACGCCAACGATGTCGGCGATGGCCATAACCCCGTCACCGGCAATGCCCAGGACCTCACCACCGTGCTCGGCAAAATCCTGCGCATCGATCCGCTTGATCCCAGTCTGACAACTGACAGCGCCGACCCGGTCAGCGCCAATGGAAAGTATCGGGTTCCTGCGACCAATCCCTTCGTCGGCAGCGGCACCGACCTGCACGAAATCTATGCCTATGGCCTGCGTAATCCCTTCCGCTTCTCCTTCGACGCCACGAGCGGCCGGCTCATCGTCGGCGATGTCGGACAAAACAATGTCGAGGAAGTGGACTTCGTTGAAGCCGGCAAAAACTACGGCTGGAACCGCAAGGAAGGCACCTTTCTTTTCAACCCTGCCGACGGCAGCGTTACTCCCGATTCTGCGCCAGATCCCGCGCTGACCGAGCCAGTGCTTGAATACAGCCATGCCGATGGCTCGGCCGTCATCGGCGGGTTCATTGATCGCGGCCCCGGCGTCCCAGCGCTCAACGGCCTCTATGTTTTCGGAGACCTGGCCAGCCTTGCCGGGGAGCAGGCCGGCGGCACTCCCAACGGGCGCCTTTTTTACAGCGACTTCAACGCTGGTCTTATCCAGCAACTGCGCATTGGGAATCCCGAGCGCGACCTTGGGTTATTTCTCAAAGGCTTCGGCACCGACGACGCCGGCGAAGTCTATGTCGTCGCTGACGCGAATATCGGGCCCAGCGGCACCGGTGGCATCGTTTATAAAATCGTCCCGATCACTCCGTCGCCGGCCCTGCTCAATCTCTCGACCCGGCTCCTCGTGGAGACGGGCGAGACCGTCCTGATCGGCGGATTTATCATCACCGGAAGCGATGGCGAGGATGTCGTCCTGCGCGGCCTCGGACCATCTCTGGCGGTGGATGGCCAGGCCCTGGGAGGAGTCCTGCCCAACCCGAAAATCGAGCTGCACGACGGCAGTGGCGCGCTCATTTCCACCAATGACAACTGGATGGACGGCCCCGACAAAGATGAGATCGCCAGCGTCGGCCTTGCGCCTACCAGCGACCTGGAGTCCGCCCTTCTCGCTCACCTCCAGCCCGGTAACTACACAGTTATCCTGAGTGACGCCGCCGGCGCATCGGGAATCGGCCTGGTCGAGCTCTATGCCATCGATCAAACCGCGCCGGCTAATCCAGTCAACATCTCCACCCGCGGCAATGTCCAGACCGGGGATAACGTCATGATTGGCGGCTTTATCATCGGCGGGACGGAGGATCGCGACCTGATCATTCGCGGGATCGGTCCATCGTTAGGCGCGGCCGGTGTGGCCGACCCATTGCTCGATCCGACCCTGGAATTGCATAACGCCAATGGCGACCTGCTCACTTCTAACGACAACTGGCGCGACACTCAGGAGGCTGAGATCATCGCCACCGGCATCGCGCCGAGCGACGATCGTGAATCGGCCATCGTCATGACTTTGGCTCCCGGTAACTACACCGCCATTGTCCGCGGCGCGAACAACGCCACCGGCGTAGCCCTGGTCGAAGCTTTCCAACTACAATAAGATTTCGGCATGAATCGGGAAGCCAGCCATAACTCAGCACACGCCGCGGGCCCGCGTTATGCCTCGAGTTACGATTGATTAACGGCCGGCCACTTCAAGCTCTCGATCCAATTTGAAACCGCGCCCTCACACTTCCAACAAACAAAGGCGCAAGACTCGGGGAAGCGCCTCGGGCCAACGGCCCCGAACGAGTCTTGATCGCGAGGATAACTGGCCGGCGTCAAGCCGTTCCATTCCGGACGACGAATCATGGGACGACTATCGGCCGCACTCCGGAGGCCTCATGCGAACTCGCCGCCTGCTCATGGCCGCGCTACGAGTGTGGGAACTCAAGCACGGCATCCGCGACTACCCCTGGTTCTTCCCTCACAACTAACGACTCGCGCCCGTCGTTAAGGCGGTTGCCGCGTCGTACTCGCGTCGCCCATAGGGCGACGGCTACAGTTGTAGCCGCTTCGCTGTGCGAAGCGTGGGTATGTGTGTGGCAAGACGGTTCACGCGCCATACTCGCGTCGCCCACAGGGCGACGGCTATAGGCGAAGCGTGCGTATGCGCGTCGTTAGGTATTGGAATGTCGCTCCTCGCGTCGCGGTTGTAGCCGCTTCGCTATGCGAAGCGTGGGTATGTGTGTGGCAAGGCCATTGGAACGTCCCTCTCACGTCGCCCACACGGCTACAGGGCGACGGCTACAGGCGATACGCTTTAGGGCGTGAACTGATAAATTGCCCCATCATCACCATCGCCGCCGTGCACCGTCGCCCCAAAGAATGTGCCCGAGCGCCCGGGCGTCATCCCCGCATAAGGGTAAGCGCCGTCCGGTGGTCCACTGAAGAGATGAGACAACGTCTCCTTCCAGCTTCCATCCGGGCGCAGCGAGAGACGGAAAATCGTCCCTGGCCCGAGACCTCCTTCACTCGTCGTCCCATATAGGTTCCCTTGCGCATCGACGACCAGATTACTGATCGAGCCGGACCCGTCTTTCTCCGCTTTAAAACTGTAGAGCACCTGCTCGGTCCACTCTCCGGTCACGGCGGGCGATAACTCATAAACGCACCCCAGGTCGTTCGCCCCATCATAATAAGTCGTCCCGTAGAGATTCCCCGTCGCATCAAAGAGCAGCCCGCCATAGGGAAAGCCTCCGTCCGGCTGACCCCGAAACGAATAAAGAGTCACAAAACCCCACTCGCCCGTTCGGCTTGGCGTCAATTGGAAGGCCGTGCCCGCTCCATAGGTCCCGCCCGTCGTCGCCACGCCATAGAGTTTCTTCCCGCGCAGCAGCATAAGGCCCGCCGATCCCGAGGCTCCGTCCGTCCCGCCGGTGAAGGTATGAATCACCTTAAACTCATACCCGCCGCTGGAGAGCGGGTGGAGCTGATAGATCGTGCCGAGACCGTCCGCGCCGCCGGTCGGCGTCATGCCATAGAGATTGCCCGCGGCGTCGATTGCCATGCGCGCGCCCGGCCCCGACCCATCGGTCCCGCCCGTGAAAGCGTGCAGCACGGTCTGGGTCCACGTCCCGCCGGAGTTGGATAATTTGTAAGCCACACCGCAGCCGCCCTCGCAGCTACCGGAGCCGCCCGTCACCGCTGTCCCATAGAGGTTACCCTGGGAGTCGAGAGTTACCCCCTTGTAAGGCTCGGCGCCATCCGCGCCTCCCATAAAATCATAAAGCACCGTATGCACCCAGCCGCCGGCGACGGGCGATACCTGAAACACCGTTCCACTGCCGAAATCGCCCCCGAGCACCGACGTCCCATAGATATTGCCGGCGCCATCAATCGCCAGGTCGGTATCGGCATACTCGCCGTCTTCGTCGCCTCCGAAACTATAGATTACATCGGTCACGCTCCCCCGCGCGCAAGTGAGACCCGAAACGCCCGCTACCAGGACGACCAGAATCATCCGCCACCACGCTCGGTTGTCCGCGGCGCGCGTCCGCGCCACCCTGCTCCCGCCACAGATAGTCATTCTCATGACCAGGATTCGACTCCCGATTGCCCCTCAAAGTCAATTCTCTTTTTACCTCTTCCATTCCAGGCTTTGCCATTTGCTTCCGAATCGAATCCGGAACCCGGCAAAAAAGCCGCTCAGCCAGGTAAAATAGCCACCCTTGCTCCGGGGCGCCTCCTCCTTCATCTCGCAAAATTCCTTCTTGATCTGTGCCTGCGCTCCCAGCTAAAACGAGGGCGCATGAAAACAACAAAAACCTGTTTGATCCTGGTCGTGTCAGTGGCGGTCATGAGCCTGCAATCGGTTCGAGCCGATCAACCCCACATGAAGGAAGCGCTCCATCACCTGCGCGAGGCGCGCGCCGCTCTGGCCAGAGCCGAGCACAACAAGGAGGGTCATCGCGATAGGGCGATCCAGCTCGTCGAGCAGGCAATCGCCGAAGTCGAAGCCGGCATGGCCGCCGCTCGTTAGGCCATCGGGTTAGGAGACTGTTGAAATACTGGAGTGGGTCGCGTTGCTGATGTTTTTGGTCCCTGGCCAAGGCGCGAGCGCAGTGTCGATATCCTTGCCATCTCGACCCAGCGAGCAACGCCGGCCAGGGCCAAAAACAGCGCAACCCGTGGGGCGCGAGGCAGAAGGGGCGTCTGGCTGCGTCGCGCGCTCGTTGCAGCCCCTCGCAGGGATGCGCCTCGCTCGCTCCTTGCCATCTGCCCCTTCTGCCTCTACGCGCGGCCCGCTCCAGTTTTTCAACAGTCTCTTAGTTAGGGGAATTGGATCAGGGCGCAGCGGACGCGACCCCTCGCGCTCCGCCCGCCGTTTTTTCTGCGACCGTTTCCCGGCATTTGTTGGGCCGCTCCAGCCTTTTAAACCTGGTCCCTATTTCTGCGCGAGAATCGCCGTCCACATTGGCGGCAAAGGATGACTCTCGACCGCGCCGAATCCGGCGTCCGTCAGCATCTCCTCAAACTCCGCCAGCGTATAGGCATCCCCTTCCGGCGTGCTCGCCAGCATCACAAAGCTGAAGGTCGCAGCCTCCGGCGGCGTCACCCGATCGGGATTCGGCACGAACTCCGCGATCGCCACCCGCCCGCCGTCTCGCAGCGCCGTGCGCACTTTCCTGAGGAAGCGCACGCAATCCTGCTGGTTGAAGTGATGCAGAAAATTCGGCACCAACGCCACGTCGTAACCCGAGCCGAAATCCACCTCAAACGCGTTCCCAGCGACAGTGCTAAAGCGATCACCTAATCCGGCCCGTTCCGCATTCTCACGGGTCAATTCCAGCACTGGCGCCCAGTCCACCGCCACCAGTTGCGCCCGCAGATGCTTTTGCGCGAACGCCATTCCCCACATCCCGTGACTGGCCGAGATATCCAGCACTTTGGGCGCGGGCCCAAGCGGGACCAGATTCGCCAGCGCCTGCGCCGGCATCCCCATCATCGGCGCCATGGCACGCGCAAATTCTACCCAGATCGGGTGCTCCGGCGCGATCGTGCCCAGTTCGTCCTGCGCCGTGCCGCCCTTGCGCACGGTAGCCGCGATATCGTCAAACCCTCGTCGCAGTTCCGGCGCGAGGAGAAATCGCACTACCCCGCCGACATACGCCGGCGACCTGCGATTCAGAAACATCGCGCTCTCCGGCGTGAGCGCGTAGCGGTCTCCGTTCTTCGTCAGGAAACCCATGATCGTCAGGTAATCCGCCAGGATGCGCGCCCCGCGCTCGGCCGCACCGCAGTGTCGGGCCAGCTCCGCCGCCGTCGCCGGCCCGGCGGCCATCGCCGTAAAGAAATCCAACTCGACCGCGCCCTTGATCGCCGCTGTGCGTTCATAGGCATTGACCGTTTCAAAAAAAAGCTTCGGTGAAGGTGGCTCGGGCGTTGTCTTACTCATGCCAAAAGATTCGCCGAACCGCTTTGGCTCGTCAAAGCTCTCTCTGACCACCTTGTGCTCTCTTGGCCGTCAGCTTCCGAAGTGAATCAAGCCGATCACGGAACCCTCCGCCAGGGAGCAAAGGTCGCGAAACCGATCTGAAAAGCGGTGCTGTTACACCCGCTAAAGGGAGATGTCTTTGTCCCGGCGAGATGGGCGAGCGCGTTGAGCGCTCGCCTCGCCGATTTCTAGCCGCTGCCGCCGTGCTTTTTCGTTCTCCTTCTGCTGTTCTCGGAGGTCGCCCCGGCCCGGTGCTGCGACGTCGCGGGCTGCTGATAGGAAACCGCGCGCCTGGGGTGGGAAGCCGCATGCTGATAATGTGACACTACGCGCTGATGATGCGACACTGTGTGCTGCGGATGTGATGCTACACGCTCGTGATGCGACGCTGCATGTTCGTGATGAACAACGTGGGAAGTGTTCGCCACTCTTCGCGATTCATTGTGCCGCTCCGCCGCCCCCTTGCGCGAATGTGCTGATGCCACGTGCTCGTTTCGCGCGGCCTTCGCCGGGACGTGCGACCGATTAGCTATCCTGTTAGTTCTATTGGCCGACTTTTCAGCGCCAGCTTTCCTGGCCGCACCCGCGCGATTTTCCGCTGTATTCCGGTTCTTCGTCTCACTGCGATTTTTGGCCGCAGCCTGATTGGCGCCATGTTCATTTTTCTTCGCCGCCGTGCGCTCGACCGCATTCGGCCGGTGCCTGTTCTCGAATGTTCTCACGGCAGCCGCTGTCGGTCGACCCTTGTTGTTCTTCGACCGCAAGGAGGGATCGTTCCTGGCCGCCGCCACAAGCGACCGCTGTGCCGAAGTAGGCCCGACGTGCGGAGCCTTGGCCGCGGCGAGTTGCTGCGAAGTCGGCTTCGCCTGCACCCCGCCCCGACCGTTAAAGCTGGGCCGAGGTCCCCTGCTGTTTCTCACGACCTCACGGTTGACATAAGTGTTAGTGATCACCCTGGGGTTCACCCGACTCGCGGCAGTGTTATAGCTAAAGGTGTTGCCTGCCCATCTGCCGCCGTAGTAACCGCTCCCGTAATAGCCATAGCCATAGTTGATTCCGCCGTAAAACCCAACCGACGGTCCCCAGTAGCCATTGTAAAAGAGGTAATTGCCACCGCTAAAGGCCCAGTACCCCGGCGTCCAGAGATAACCTATCCCTGGCGGGAGCACCCAGGTGCCCGGCACCCAGTAATAACCGAAGTCGCCCCAGGCCCAATATCCCGGCGTCCAGATATAACCGGCAGCCGGGCAAAGCGGCTGCGAATAAACCGGGATTGCCGGGGGAGCGATCCCCACCGAGACGGCAACATAAGCCGAGGAAGAAGCCAGCGGCATCCCGAGGAAGAGTAATGCCGCGAGCACAAAAGCAGGAATTCCAATTTTGATTTTCATAGTTTTAGTGTGTGTTTGAACCATAGGCGCGATGCGCCGTAATTCGTTCAGGTGGAAGCACCCAATGCTTCCACCGCGGGCATCGCCCACCATAAGAATCGGATCAGGGGCACCAGATGCGCGTATCCACGGGGCGCGCGTTTTTCTCGTTTAGAGCCGTTCGCTTCCGCCACCTTGCGGCACCCTATCCATGGCGCCCGGTCCGACCTTCTACCTCTTCCGTTCGAGCTCGATTTGATTGACCAACTTGATCTTCGCCTGTTCCACGTCGTGCGCGAATTTCACCTGTGCCGCCAGCGCCTGCGGATAAATCTCGTAGGGCTCCCGCAGTTGTTTGGTGGCGGGATCGTAAAAGAAAGAAATATCCCGGCCGAGATTCGGCACGATCAGCGCGTCGCTTAATTTCTGATAGCGCTCGAGGTCGCTCAGGCCCCAGCGAACGACCGATTCGAATTCACGCAGAGCGAGCAGCGTCTTGACGTCGAGCAACTCCACCCCGCCCGATTGCAGAAGCGCGCTGATGTCGCCCGGATTGTAATCGGTCGAATAAACGAACGGACGCAGCCGCGGCATTTCGCCCGCCTTGAGCGCCCGATCAAAATCGGCCGCCTCCCGTTCCTGCCTGGCGCCATTGATCCTTCCGCTCTCGATCCCCTTGCGCAATTGATCTTCGAGCGTCGCCAGGATCCGATCGCGATGTTGCGCCTCCTGGCGATGCCCCTGATAATTATTCAGCCAGAAAGCTGCATACACTCCGACGAAGACGAGGAGCAACTCTCCCGCCCAACGGCCGAGCCTCGAGAGACGAAAGCGCTTCGCGATTTCTTTCATTGATGGATCGGTTTCCGCAGAACTATTAGCGCGAAAAGGCGACCTGCGAAAAGTCTTCGATCGTCCGTCCTTCTTCCTTCTTCATTCAACCTTCAAATTTATCTTCGCGCCAGCCCTACCATCACCTTCGCTGCTACTCCCTGCTCCGCCGCGTCGCCTCTTGATCGCCGGCCTTCGGCCTCTGAATTCCATCGACGGACTTCGCAGCACGCGCTAAAACGACCGTGCGCGATGCAGACCGTGATTCAAGTCATCTCCGCGAAGCCCAGGTCGCTCCGCGACAAGATCGTGAACGACAAGAAGCTCGCGCGTTTCGGACTGGTCGTGGCGGAGCAAAAGCGGCAAGCCCGGGCGCCGGGCTGGGCAAAGCTCCACATGCCAGGCCAGCGTGGAGCCATCAACATTCAATGGCACGGAGCATCCCGCACCCTGATTTGCCGGATCGTAACGCGAAGCGGAAAACCGGACGCCATCGCCGGCGCATTCACAAGCTATCTTCTCTCCCGTCTATCCCAGCAAATTCAGCTCGTCCAAGTCATTCTACCGCCGAAGAACCGATAACTGCTTCGGTCCGACGGGGCTCGCCTTGAGGCGCTTTTTATCGCGGGGGCGCTCGCGCCTTTACGCGATTTCCGTTGTCAGATTTTAGAAGTCCCGCTAGAACTTGCCGATCTCATGCCGCGCGCCCGCGCCTCCTCGAAGAGCAACTCCACCGCCAATCTCGGCTTCGAAGCCAAGCTTTGGCTCGCGGCAAGCGAAGTGAGAAATCAGAATGATAAAGGAAGAACCCGGCCTCAAAGAGCGAACGAAGGAGTTTGCACTGCGGGCTATCCGATTGTTCGGCAGTCTGCAGAGAGCCACGGAGGCGCAGGTCCTGGGCAAACAATTGCTGCGCTCAGGAACATCGGTCATCGCGAATTACTGCGAAGCCGATCGCGGTCGCAGCAAACCCGAGTTCATCGCCAAATGCGGCGATTCGCTGCGAGAACGGAGGAGTCGGCATACTGGCCGGAGCTCCTCGACGATGCGGGTCTCGTCGATGCCGCGAAGCTGCAGCCGATAAGACAAGAGTGCGACGAGCTGACCGCAATCTTCGTCACCATCATCAAACGTGCACGAGAACAAGGCTGAAGTCAGAGATCAGCATGCAGAAGCTTCTTCCTTCATCATTACTCCTTCTGCCTTCCTTCGTCCCGCCCTCCAACGACTCCGACCGGTCTTCACTTCATCATTCTTCATTCAGACTTCAAACTTCCCTGCGCGTCGCGTCCCAGGGCATGGCCGGCTTCGTCCTCGCCAATGGCAGCATGTCCTCCAACCAGTCCGGCGAAGGGACAATCAGGCAAGCCCTCATCGAAGCCAACCCCCATCGACTGCATGGTCTCTCTGCCCGGTCATCTCTTTACTCAAGTCAGATACCGGCCTGCGTCTGGTTCCTGGCGCAAGAGCAAAGCCGTTCCAAGATTACCGATCAGCGCTTGCGCCTATTCACCGCGGTGAAAGAATGGCCGCGCTTACCAAGCGCTTCCCTAAGACCTCTCGCCTTACCGGTAGTGGCAAGAGGCTCCTGTAGACCCGGCGCTGATAGAAGGATCCGGCTGTGGCTAAAAGCTAATCGACTCGGCGATCTGAAAGGAATATCCCTCGTAGGTCGCGCGATCCGCAAATTCATCGAAGAATTTGAGAGTCACGTTTACCTTTTGTTTTGGGAAAGCCAGATTGATGGCGGCTCCGAGCGCATTGATGGCGTAGCGTTCGTCTGAGACTGCCGAAGAAATACCAGGGCCAGTCTTGGAAGTAATCTGGCGCGCTTCGTAACCGGCGAGCCCAAGTTGAAGCCGAAATCCGCTGTTCTGCACGAGTGTTCCCATGAGCGAATAATCGAGGTTGAAGGTATCACCGGGGTGAATGCCGGTGCCTTCCTGTTCAGTATGGAATTCGTACACTTCGAAGGCGGAGAAGGTCAGACGCTTGTTCCCGGTGAGGTAGTAGGTCTGTCCGCTGGATAAGGTGTGTGTCCAGTAACCTGAACCGACGTTGTCGTTTGCACCGGCGGCGAACTGACCGGTCGGAGCCAGGAAACCATACATCGCCTTGAGCGCTATGCGCCCACCCGTCCAACTCAGGATGAGAGGCAGAAAGTAGGAATCCCCAAACCCGCTCCCGCCACTGATGTTGCCCTGGAGGTCGGAGGTCAGGTCGTTCTTCGCAAACGGCAAAGTCGCGGAGGCCGAATAACGCACTCCCAAAAAGATGGGATCCTTACTCACCCAGGTGAAGGTATTCATGTCCAAAAGAACGAAGTTATTTCCGGTTATGGGCAGGGTGTTTCCATTGTCGTCTTTGGCTTTATCTCGGGAGTAATAGAGGAACTGGTTCGAGTAACTAAAGCCCGATTCTGGCGTCAGGCCGGAGTTTACCGCACTCAGGCCGAGAGGGTAGACCCCTCGGTTCTGCGCCTGCGCCGAAATGGCAACTAATAACAGCCACGCGCCGAGCAGAGGCGGCGAAAGTAGGAAACTGCGCCTTCGCCCGCGGCTTGTTGCCCTCAATAGCCGTCGCGCCATAAAGATCCCACCGGGTGGGCGAGTTCAGGCAAAGACACGATCGCTCACTTCATCAAAGCGAGATTCCGCCAGAAATTCGAGATGCTATCGGAGACGCCAAAGAGCACGGTAAAGTGCGTCGAGTCGGTCATCACGATGTCGCCGGCGCGCTCGGAATTCGGCGGGAGCCAGAGCAGGCTGTTAAACTCAGTGTTACCCGCCTGGGTGAAGGGATGAGGTCGCTCCATGTCGATCGGCTGCCGTCCGAGCACCTTCACGCTGTCGCCGGCATCTTTCGTCAGCGCGTAGTGCGGCAGGTGCGGGTGTAGGCTTAGCGAAGTGACGTCGTTGAGCAGACCTTTCGCATCGAGGTCGCGAAAAGCGGTCAGCGGCGCGATCTCCCTCGTGCCTTTGATGACCGCGGGGCGCAGGCCCCACTGGTTAGACACAGGGATGCCCAGCCCTTTCATGAGCGAGCGCGTGTATTGGCTGAAGCGCTGCTGGCGCGGCACGAGCGCGTCGCGGTGGTGGAGGTATTCCATCTGTCGTTGCTCGTAGTCTTCGGAGAAACCGACGTCGTGGTGCGGCGCGCACATGAGACAGGTGTCCTCGCGCTTGAGCCAGTTCTTGATCGCGGCGATTTCCTCGGGCAGGGCCTCCTCTTCGCCGACCAAGTGGTCGAGGCCGAACACCAGCAGCGTATCGCAATCGGCCAGGATTCGTTCGTCGATCGGCAGCTTGAAGCCCGCCTGATCGATGCGCTGGAAAACGGCAGGGGCATGGCTAGTCGCCTCCTCGGCGGCCTTTTGAAAATTGAGTGTCGCGCGATGAAACAGCTCGAGCGTGCCGGCGATGCCCTGCAAGAATTGCGCTGCGCTCCACTCGGGCGTCTCGTAGTTAGGCCAAAGCACTTTTCGCACTTCCGTCATCGTCGAAAAACGATTGTCCATCGTCTCAACCCCGCGCTGGGTCTCCCACGGATAGCTCCACGTCCAATAGATGCTCAGCCGCCGCTTACCCTTAGTGTATTTGCGCGGCAGGTGGTTTTGATTGTAGGTCCGTGCCGGCAGGATTGGGGTGATTGGTGTGCTCATGCTGCTTGGTTGGTTGGTTGAGATTCGCCGAGCGCGGCGAGCCAGCGCAGCGCCTTGAGGCCGGGCAGGAAGAAGTAGGCTCCGCCGCGGACACTCGTGAAGGAGGGCAGGCCGGTAATCTTTTTCCGGATCGGCCGCTTCGGGATCTTATACTCCAGCGTGCCGTCCTGGTTGCCGATGATGGGATCGCGCTCGTTCCCGAGCTCGTGAAAGTTCTTGTCGTTCACCCAGACATTTTGCGCGAATTCAAACTGGCGAATGAGGCTGGCGCAGCCCACGAAGGAGGCGATGCCGCGCTCGACACCGTCATCGGACGCACCTTCCGGCAAGGCCGGTCCATAGGTTCCCCCGCGGCGGATCATGCGTCGTCGATTCATATTCGCCGCCGTGTCGCGCGGATTCATCCGACGGATATGTGAACCAAGCGGCGCAGCGTAACCATGTGGGTCCTGCTCCTTATAGTTGAAGTTGTTGTTACGCTGGCGATCAGCGCCTAGCTCCGGGTCATCCTTCTCCGGCGCCAGGACGAGAGGAGCGCCGCTCCGCCAGCGTCCCATGAGCTTCGCGGCAATGAGTTCCTGCTCCTCCGGAGTCTCACCATGCTCTTTGAGAAAATCGCGGAACCTGCCCACATGTTCTTCCAGGCGGCGATAAGCGACGAAGCTGCCGTTTCGCGAAAGGATCTCAGGTTTCGGCAAGACATCGACCGGGCCGTTTTCGTCTGGATAACCAAGGAAGAACTCACCCGGTTTTAAGGCACCACCCGACCCGGGAGTAGGCGTGTCGCCCGCCAGTCCTTCGATCGCCGGCAGTGACAGCCGATCGCGATAACCGAAATGGTCGTGCGCATACTCGAAGGGCGGCGTTGCCTCCAGATCCAGCGTTGAGATCACTTCAACGCCCGGGCATTGCGTCAAAAACGTGGCATGCTCGTCTCGGCACCGGTCCCGCTCCGGAATGTCACGGGCGAAGAGAATGGCAATGGCGTGGAGGTCGGAGCTAGCCGTCCCATCTACCCAGTTAGCGGGGCCATTCTGACCGGTGTCCCCAAGCATTTCCGCGCGTGCCACCATGCCCTGACGAAACTCGTCCGGAAACGTAGCTAACGATTCCCCATCCAGCCCCAGCGCTCGCAGTCCGTTCCAAGTGAAGGCCACCGTGACCCATCTTGATTCGGTTTCGCTCGCGGCTCTGACCACGCTGGCGACTCCTACCTTATCGATAATGCCAGCAAGCCAGGCGCGTCCAGCTGCCGGCTGCTTAAACGAGAGGAACTCGTATCGCGCAACCATGGCATGCGGACGCGCCATCAGGAAGTGTTGAATGTCGCTTAGCTCTAGCATACCTGCCAGCTGCCCCTATTGCATCTGGTCAAGCATGTGGCTGAAGGCGTCCTTGAGCCTCAGCGCCTTCTTGATCTCGTCCGCGCTTACATAGGGATACTCACCGTACTCCATGAAGCTGGGGCAATGGTGTTCGCGCATAAACTTGATGAAAGCCGGTGCGTTCGTCGCCCAATCTTTCGGGAAACCTTCCAGATTCTCGAAGGACGTGTTGATGCCTGTCGCGCCGAAGATGGCCACGGCGTCCTCGCCATACTTGTCGAAATCCGTGTCGAAGATGCCCATATATTGGAAGTAGGTCTCCCCCTTGATCTCAAAGAGATTCCAGCGCAGATAGTGCAGCTTGAGCACCGCGAGAACGTCCGGTTTCTCGGTCACCGCTTTCGAGAGCGTTCTCCCGTACTCGTACAAGTTTTCCTCGCGGCCGGGAATGACCTTAGCGATGAGCGAGAAGCCATAGCAGGCCGGCGTCTTCGGGAAAATCGGACCGTAGCGCCCCTGCTCCGGCTTGTCCTCTGTCGGGAAACCGGCGTAGGGGAGCGCCATCGCGGCGGGTTTGGTCCAATCGTCTTTTTTTAATGTGTCTTGCATAGCTGGTTGTTGTTTGCGGTTATGGTTGAAGGAAGATGTTGGTTGGCGATGTCATCGGGCGAGTTTCGGTGAGAGCGGCATCAGAATCAGCAGGCCGACGATCGCGACCACCACGACCATCACGACCACTTTCGGGTCGGTGAAGCTCTGACCTCCCACCACGATCGCGGCGGCGATGTTACGCTGTGCAGTTCCGAGAGCGACCACGCGCCGACCGTCCGGGTCGGGTCCGCCCAGGAACCATCCAATCCCGAAACTCACCGCAATAAAGAGAAGCCCGGCCAGGATCCCGCGGGTGCCGAAGATGCCGAGCACACTTTTGAAGTTCACGATGATCAGGAGCAGCGTGAAAAGGATCAGACTAAAATTCGCGATGCGCAGAAGCACTGATCGTATGCGCTCACCCGTAGCGCCCAGCCAAGTCTTGGCTGCGAGCCCCACGGCCAAGGGAAGCAACATGACCAGGACCAGGGACTTTGCGATTTTCCCGGAATCGACCGAAACGCCCGAAAGCAACAGCGGCAGGACGAGCGGGAGGTAGACTACCGTCACCACCATGAGCAGGACCATTAAGCCAACGGCGAAAGCGAGGTTGCCTTTCGCGAGCTGCGCGAGTTTCGGCAGGAATGGCGCGCCGGCCGCCAAACCAAGCAGGAGCAAACCAATGCCCAGAGGCTTGTCGAGGTGGAGCAGAGCGGCGATGGCGAAGGCAGCGAGCGGCACCAAGACAAAATTTGCCAGGAGCGACAGGACAACCCGTCGAACATCGCGCAGCGGAGCGATGATTCCCCCGACGGTCAGGCCCAGGCCCATTGCCAGCATGCTGGATACGACGAATGCGAGCATCGCCAGTGGAGCGATTTTTTGTAATAATTCCATTGCGTCGTAGCAGTGACGGTCGCGGGTGATCGTTTTGTCCGACCATTCTGTCTCCGTTAAGCTTTCTGCTCCTTGTTATCGCCGGGCATCCGGAATTGCGGAATAGGACTTTGGTCCGATGCAGCGCGCCGGAGGCGACGTCAGATTGGCCTGCCATGTGCTCGCCGCACTCAGCAAACTCTGATCAGTTCCTCGCCAATTACGGGACTTTTACGAGAACGCGCCGCCGAGTTGCTCGTGAAGCTCCTCGGCGATGAAATCGAATACGCTCGAAGCGAAACTTTGTCCAAAGCCACGAGTTCTCTGCCGTAACGGATGCGCAGCAACGGCCGGGCTTTCAAATGCTCAAGAAAACGCTGACCTCCTATCAAAATAGCGCTATTGCGACGCAGGAAGTAATTGAAGAGCTGATCAAGCTCGCCAAGGAGATGAGCGCCGCGACGCGGCGGGGCGTCGATCTCGGCCTGAACGACGACCCGTAACGGATGCTAAGCAATGGCCGGGCTTTCCAAGTCGCGTTGACTCTTTCGCACCCGCTCAGTCGGGCTTCCGCCCAGCATTTCATGCTGTCTATGTCGCTCGCTCCCCAGCGGCTCTATTCTATGACGCTCTCGCCGCGAACGACAGCGCCGTCGAAGCGATGGGCAGAGACGAACTCAAAGTCATCGCCACCGAGCTCGTCACCCAAGTTCGCAAAAGCGTCACGATCGACTGGACCGTCCGCGAAAGCGCGAGAGCCAAGATCAAAGTCATGGTCAAACGAATCCTACGAAAACACGGCTACCCGCCCGACCTCGAAGAAGAAGCTACCAAAACAGTCCTCGCCCAAGCCGAGCTTCTATGCGCCGAATGGGCGGCTTAAGACGGCGGGAGGACGCACCTTTTAGCGGATTTAAGGACGTGAGGTAAAGTTCCTGATCGCGCGCGCGGTCACCCGCACGCCATAGGACGAGACCGTCCGCCGGCGGACACGCGAGTCGCGTGCGCTCCCCGGACGGGGATCTTCGCCGCGATCGCAGCGTCGCCTCTTTTCTGGTAGTTACCGGGACGGTAACTGGTTTTGGCCGGCCTACTCCCGGTCGTAAGCGTCCACCTCGGGCTTGTTCACGCCCGCATAGGTGACGGTGTCGGTAAGACTCTTGCCGTCGGCCGAAAGTTCCCAGCGATCGGTCTCGGTCGTTTTGCCTTTCAGCTTGTAGGTCAGTTCCATGGTGTGGTCGTCAACCTTCGTGGCGGTGGCCGTTGTACCCTTCGCGACCCGCGGCCCCATCGGCCGATGCTCTTTGCCGTCGAACTTGAAATTGAGGTGCTCTTTGAAGGTCGGGTTCATCATCGAGTAGCCGTCCTTCTCCCATTGCGCCAGCTCCATGGTTGTCGGCGACATGACCTTGATCGACGTGCTTTCCCACGTCCCGACCAGGCCCGCGGTGCCGCCGGTACGCTTAAAGGTGGCTTCCGACCGGCCGGTCGAACCATCGGGACGCATGTTCTCCGCCATGCTGGTAAACGTTTGGCCGTCCTCGGAAACAGTCCACTTTTCTTCGTTAGTCACTCTGCCATCCCGTTTCGTGATCGAGTCCCAACTGCTTGGGCCGGTCGCCTTAATCGACCAGGTGTCGCCAAACTTCGTGAGGTGACCTTTCCCGTCGAGGGTGAGGGTCTCGACGTCGTCGCCGAACATGAACCGGTATTTGCCGCCGCCGGCGTCTTCGATTTTGTAATCCAGTCCAGTGAGCTGGCTCTTATCGGGATTGAATTTCCATTTGCCGACAAAGGAATCATCGGCCGCGCGCGCGCTGCCGCTGATGAGACCAAGGGATACGATGAGTGCAAGAGTATGTGCTTTCATGGTTGTTTGAATGACGCGGTTGTTGATGCGTCGCTCGCAGCCTGAGGAATGGCGGAACCGCTGTCAATAATTTATCGCTCGCGGCCGGGGCCGATTCCGCGTGCAGTGGTCATACGACCCCCTGCTGGCTAACGTCCAGCCCTTCCAGTGTGGGGAAGGCCGATATGCCGCGCTCAGCGTTGTCGGCTAGGAGACTGTTGAAGAACTGGAGTGGGTCGCGTTGCTGTTGTTTTTGGCCCTGGCCAAGGCGCGAGCACAGTGTCGATATCCTTGCCATCTCGACCCAGCGAGCAACGCTGGCC
>JBOHXL010000106.1:0-19585 GCA_050736975.1 Chthoniobacterales bacterium
GATCTTGCCATCGGCTTGAAGGACGAGGGCGGAAGCGAAGCAGCCTTCGCTATTAAAGGTGGTCCTGACCAGACCACCGACGCCGAAGGACGTATCGAGTGATCCATTGGGATTGTAACGGGCGAGCGCGTATTGGCCGCCGGCGAACGGGAATACAGAATAGGTCCCGCCGGCTACGACAATTTTGCCATCCGGCTGGATCGCGACTGCCGCGGCCTGCTCCGTCAGACCAAAGTCAGTTACGACATGGCCACCCTGGCCAAAAGTCTTGTCGAGCGTGCCGTCCGGGTTGTATCTCGCAACCAGAAAGTCGGCGCCTTCTGCGGAGTTGCCAAGAAAGCGATTACCGGCAATGACAATCTTGCCGTCCGCCTGGAGGGCGACCGCATAGGCAAAGTCATTGCTCCCCTTGAAGTCGCTCGCGACCTGGCCGCCTTTGCCAAAGCTTGAATCGAGATCGCCCGGCGCGGCCGCCGCCGTGTGACTCAGGAGGGCAAGAAAGGCTGCGAACGCGCACAGTCCGAGGCGTCGCAGAAACGGCTGCGCACCAGGGCGAAGCTGACTCAGGACCGACGCGATCCCTTGGATGTGTAGGATAGGAGAAAGATTGGTGATTTGCATATCTCCAGCAAGCAATGCAAGCCCCCGGCTCGCAAACAAAGAACTGTAACGGAGTTGTTACAGGCGCCGGGAGCCCGGCAGGAGCGCTCTCGTTAGCCAGTCTGTTGGCCAGTTACAAAGCGGGTCTCGGGGAATGCCGTTAGATAGTGCCACTCCACTTGAGCTTCTGCCTAACGACGCTAAAGAAAGAAAGCTCCGGCAAAACCGCGAGCGGCACGGTTTTCTCCGCTCGCCGGATCGTGACGATCGATTCGAAATCAATCAGCACGGGGCTGCGCCCATCCACCGTGAGATAGATTGGGTAATCCGGCTCGGCCGGTTCGACCTCGATAACAGACTTGTCCTCAATGATGACCGAGCGATTCGTCAGCACGTGCGGACAGATCGGCGTGATCACAAAAACGCCCGATTGCGGCGCAAGGATCGGGCCGCCCGCGGAAAGCGAATAAGCGGTGGAGCCCGTTGGCGTCGCGATGACAAGTCCGTCGGCGTTGAACTCGGTCAGGGCTTCGCCATTGATCCGCGTTCGCAGCCTGATAAGGCGGGAGATTTCACCGCGGCTAAGCACGGCGTCGTTGAGTGCGAGCACGGGTGCGCTGGGCTGGCCGGCGCGGCTGATTTCGACCGAGAGCAAGACGCGATCGCTAAAGGCGAATTTCCCGCCCACGATAGAGTCGACGGCTTCGCGATAGGCTGAGGAATTCAGGCAGGTTAGGAAACCGAGCGAACCAATGTTGATGCCAAAGATCGGTTTGATGACGTCGTGCAGGCTGCTCACGACCTGAAGGATGGTGCCATCGCCGCCGAGCACGACGAGAAGGTCCGCCTCTTTCCCCAGATCGGCGATGCTGCGGGTTGATTTTGCCCCGACCAACGCCGCCGTGGCCATCTCCATTTGCACCGCCAGACCGGCACGCGTCAATTCCGTCTTGAGCTGGCCCACCAGCTCCGCTGCCCCGGGCTTCCCGGTATGCGCGATCAGGCCGATGGTTTGCGGAGACATATGAAAAATTCCTGGTTGCCATCGGCCCCGGTGATCGTGCAGGGCACGAGTCCTTCTACACGGGCGCCCATGGCCTCGGCGAAGGCGGCGACTTTTTGCTGTGCGCGGGTATGCAGCTCGGGCTCGCGGACGATGCCCCCTCGCCCGACATCTTCGCGAGCGAGCTCAAACTGCGGTTTGATCAGCGCGAGGATCACACCGTCTGGAGTTAGCAACTGAAAGGCATTCGGCAAGATCAAAGTCAGCGAGATAAAGGAAACATCGATTACGCCGATCTCAATCGGCTCTGGAATCTCCCCTCGCGACAGGTATCGCGCATTCACTTTCTCGAGCACGATCACGCGCGGGTCGTCCCGAATCTTCCAGGCCAGTTGGCCATGGCCAACGTCGATGGCGAAGACTTTCCGCGCGCCATGCTGAAGCAGGCAATCGGTAAAACCACCGGTCGAGGCGCCGATGTCCAGCGCCACCTTGCCCGCGCACGAGATGGCAAAATGCGTCAGAGCGCCTTCCAGCTTAATCCCTCCGCGCCCGACGTAGCGGCTGCGGGCAGCCACGGAAATCTCGGCGTTCTCCTTGACGAAATCGGAGGCCTTCGCTGCCAACTGGCCATCCACCCGCACCTGTCCGGCCATGATTGCAGTCAGGGCCTGGTGCCGGGTTGGGAACAGGCCGCGTTGAACGAGTGCCCGGTCAAGTCGGATACCGCGAGCCATCGCTTCAGAGCGCAGCCGAAGCGCCCTCTTTATCAACTGAGTTCAACGTAAAAACACTTTTAAGCGATTTTTCCAAAGCGTTTAAGGCAGAATGTAACAAATCGGTCGTGATGCAGAATGGCGGCATCAAAATCACCGTATTCCGGATCGGGCGCGTCAGGACGCCGTGCTCTCGCGCCCGGCGGCAAACTTCCCATGAAAGAGCACTGTCGGGCAAGTCGATGGCGCCAATCATACCGATGGATCGCGCCTCTTTAACGCCGTCAATCTCGCCGATTACAGCCATTCCCTTAGCGAGTTGCGCTATTTTCGGAGGGAGCGATTCCAATGTTCCCTCGGTTTTGAAAATGGAGAGGCTGGCCAGGGCGGCGGCGCAACCGAGCGGGTTTCCCGTATAACTGTGGCCATACTGGAGCGTCGTCCCCGGATCTTCGCCTGTAAAAGGCGAGAATACTTCGTCCGTTACCAACGTGAGAGCTAAAGGCAAGTAGCCTCCGGTCAATCCTTTCGCAAAAACATAAATGTCCGGAAAGACGGATTCCTGCTCGCAGGCAAACATCTTGCCGGTGCGGCCAAATCCGGTCATGACCTCATCTGCGATCAAGAGTGCTCCGGTATGGTCGCACCACTCGCGCAACGCCCGCAACGTTCCGGTCGGCCAGATCTTCATCCCGGCGGCGCCCTGGACGATCGGCTCAATGGCCACGGCCGCAATCTGTTCGGGGTCGCGCAAACTTGCCAGGTCGCAAAGGCTCCCGACCCGGCGCACGGGAAAATCCCAATCGTCCAATCCGCTCGAGAACATGCTCGTTGCCCCGAGGCTCGCCGCACCGGCGGTGTCACCATGATATGCATCTCGAAAAGAGAGGAAGATCCGCCGCTCTGAGCCTTTCAGCCGCCAATATTGACTGGCGATCCGGAGCGCGGCTTCGATTCCGGTCGAGCCATCATCCGAATAAAACACGCGACCGAACTTCTCCTGTGGAAACAGCTGGACGATTTCCCGGGCCAATGCGATGGCCGGCGGGTTTGTCGTCCCGAGAAAAGATGTGTGCGCGACCCGGTCAAGCTGATCGCGGATCGCCGCATTGATGCGGGGATGATTATGCCCATGGATGTTTGTCCAGATGGACGAATTCCCATCGATGTATTCGCGGCCGCGGCTGTCGCGGACGATAGCCCCCTCCCCTGCCACGAGAACGATGGGCTCATGTTCCGCGGCGCACCAGGGACTCATAGCGGTGAACGGATGCCAGATGTATTCCTTGTCGTCGGCGACCAGCTTCTCGGTTTTCCAGTTATCCATCGCGGTTTTGATCGCGGAGCATTTTGTCGACGGCCGCAAAGTCCTCCGCTGAGGCGCGCCGACGCTGATATTTGCGAAAAATGATGTCGCGCAATTCACGCAGATCGTCGATCAAGGGGACATCGTAGTAGGTCCAGTCATCCTCATCGCGAAACTTCGCCTGGAATTTCCATTGGCCGCCGAATTTGGTCACGCGCACCTCGCGTTTGCGTCCGTCCTCATTCCGCGAGGTCCATATGTGTTGACTGCGCATAGCGTCGGCTCCTTACATTAGCATCCTTGAAAGACCCAGCCAGACTCCTGCTCTATCTCGCCGGTGTCGTTCTGCTGGGCGCGCTCGCCGCACCGCCGCTTTATTGGCTCGGCCAGCTCCTGATCAGACACGGCACTGTGCCGGCCCTCGCGGCTTTTGATTTCGAGACTTACTTCCATCGCGCCCTGCTCGTCACGGCGCTGGTGCTGCTCTGGCCGCTCTTTCGTTCGTTGCGCGTGCGTGGTTGGAAGGACCTGGATCTGGAGAAAAATCGACGCGCCGGTCTGGACGCGCTCGTCGGATTTGTCATTGCCGCGGTTCCTCTGTTCTGCGCCGGCGCGGTCCTCATCACCTTGCATATCTATTCGCTTCGACACGCTTTCCTCTGGGCGAAAATGCCGCAGGTGCTGATCGCGGCCAGCGTCGTGCCCATTCTGGAGGAACTCTTGTTCCGCGGTTTCATTCTCGGCGTTTTATTGCGCAGCTTTTCCCGGCTTAATGCGCTTCTGATCACGTCCGCGCTCTTTTCCATCGTTCATTTCCTCAAAGCGCCGGAGCGGACTTCGCCTGGCGAATCGGTCAGTTGGGTTTCCGGCTTTGTCTCGATCGCGCACTCTTTCTGGCAATTTGGCGATCCGCTGCTCCTCGCGGCAGGTTTCCTGACTCTTTTTACCATTGGCTGCATCCTGGCCGACGCGCGCCTGGAAACGAGTTCGCTTTGGTTACCGATCGGGCTCCACGCCGGTTGGATTTTCGCGAACGGCGCCTTCGGACGGGCGGCACATCGCCAGGCGCTCGTGCTTCCCTGGCTCGGGAAAGACTTGCTGGTCGGAATCGTGCCTCTTATCCTCGCCCTCGCCAGTTGGGCCCTGATGCGCGGCTGGCTTCGATATGCCGACGTTCGTGCTCTGCAATCCCTTTCGCGGACTCGTTAGTCTCCTCTATCCCGCCTCCTGCGCCGTCTGCTCTGCCGCAGTGGGGACGGCTGAAACTCTTTGCGCGGCTTGCCTGGAAAAGGCGCCGCGCATCTCCCCGCCCTTTTGCGCGAAATGCTCGCAACCCTTCGCGGGCGCGATCACTGGCTTCTTCATCTGCGCTAATTGCGAAGGTCGCGTCTTGCACTTTGATGCGGCGGTATCGGTCTATCGAAGCCGGGGCGTCGTGCGCAAAGCGATCCACGACTTCAAATACGGTCGGCAACTTCATCTGCGCCATCTCGTCGGCCGCTGGCTCGGCGAAACCCTGACTGATTCGCGGCTCAACGGCCGCCGTTTTGACCTCATTGTTCCAGTGCCGTTGCATCCGGCGCGGCAACGCGAGCGCGGGTTCAACCAGGCGGAGTTGCTCGCGATCGAACTCCGCCGGGAGTCCTGTTTGCCTCTCCGCAATGTCCTGCAGCGCACGCGCTATACCACGACCCAGACGCAATTCGACCGGAGCGAGCGGATGGAAAATCTGCGCGGCGCCTTTCGTTTACGGCGCGGCTGCGACGTGCAAGATTTGCGAATGTTGTTGGTCGACGATGTCCTCACCACCGGTTCGACATTAAGCGAATGCGCCTCGGTCTTGAAGAAAGCCGGGGCGCTTTCGGTGCATGCAGCGACCGCGGCCCGCGGCTGAGTCATGGCCATTTTCAAAAAACCGGCGCTCAAGACCGACAACCGGAAAAAGCGCGATATGCCGCAGGGCCTTTGGCAGAAGTGTCCGGGTTGCGGCGAAGTGGTGCACGAAATTGAGCTGGCCGAAAACGACCGGGTCTGTCCCCGCTGCGATTATCATTTTGCGCTCTCAGCCAAGGATCGGATCGCCAACCTTTGTGACCCGGACAGCTTCGTCGAGCTCGACAGCGGGTTGACCTCGATCGATACGCTGAAGTTCCAAGGGATGGCGAGCTACAAGGATCGCCTTCGGAAATATCAGGACAGCACCGGACTGGTCGACGCCGTTCTCAGCGGTCATGCGCTGATCGACGGCTACAAGGTCGGGATCGCGGTGATGGATTTCAGCTTTCTCGCTGCCACCATGGGCTCGGTTGTCGGTGAGCGCATCACGCGCGTGATTGAATACGCCACGGCGGAGCGCGCCGCGGCCATCATCGTTTCCGCCTCGGGCGGCGCCCGCATGTATGAAGGCATGCTCAGCCTAATGCAAATGGCTAAGACGAGTGGCGCCCTTGCGCTGCACGCTGACCAGGGTCTTCCCTTCATCTCAGTCCTGACCAATCCCACGACCGCCGGCGTCATGGCCAGTTTTGCGTCGTTAGGCGACGTCATCATCGCGGAGCCGAAGGCGATGGTCGGCTTTGCCGGGCCGCGTGTGATCAAGGAGACGACCCACCAGGATTTGCCGCCCCGCTTTCAAACCGCGGAATTTCTCGAGGAGCACGGCTTGATCGATCTCATCGTGCACCGCCGGGCGCTGCGCCGGCAGCTCGCGCAGTTGCTCACCTACTTCAACGCGTCGCGCTAAAAGTGCCGCCATCTCTTGAAAGCGGTCTCGAGCCGCGAACCTCCTACCGGGAAGCTCTCGCCTGGCTTTTTCGCACCCAACGTTTTGGAATCAAGCTCGGCCTCGAGAACAGCCGCCGCCTTTTCGCCGCGCTCGAAGTCCCCTCGCCTAACGAACGAATCATCCACGTCGCCGGCACCAACGGCAAGGGTTCCACCTGCGCCCTGCTCGATTCTGTGACGCGCGCCGCCGGTTATCGCACCGGTCTTTTTACTTCGCCGCACCTCATCACTTTTCGCGAGCGCATCCAGGTCAATGGCAAGCTGATTACTGAAGAGGAAGCAGCGCGCGGGCTGGCGAAGATTCGTGAACTGGTCGCAAACTGGCAGCCGCACCCGACTTTCTTCGAAATCACGACCGCTCTCGCGCTCGATCATTTCCGCAATCATGAGGTCGAGATCGTCGTGCTCGAGACGGGGATGGGCGGGCGGCTCGATGCCACCAATGCGACCCAGTCGGTCGTCTCGGTGCTCACCCCGATCGATTACGACCATCAAAAATGGCTCGGTGATACCCTGACGAAGATCGCTTTCGAGAAAGCCGGCATCATCAAACACAAGGTGCCGGTCGTTTCCGCTCTGCAGGCCGGGGAAGCGGCCGCCGTCATTCACGCGCGGGCGAAGGAATGCGAGGCCCCGCTCGACTTCGTTAGGCAACCGTTCGATCGTTTCCCGGTCGCGCTCAGCGGGACGCATCAGCGGGAGAACGCCGCTCTCGCCCTCTCCGCGCTTCACACTGCGCGGATCAAGGTCGATGACGCGGCGATCGAGCGCGGCCTGACGAACGTCAACTGGCCGGCACGTTTTCAACGCTGGGACGCGCGGACCGTGATCGACGGCGCGCATAATCCTGCCGGGGCGCGCATTCTGGCCGAGACATGGCGCCAGGTGTTCGGCGACCGGCGTGCAACGGTGATTCTCGCCGTTCTCCAGGACAAGGATGTGCAAGGGATTTGCCATGCGCTTGCGCCGATCATGCAGCGTGCCCTCCTGCCCACCATTCAAAGTGAACGCGCCCTGGCCGCAGAGGAGCTTCGCCTGACAATCTGCGATCAGTTTCCCGGCCTGCCCGTGGCCACTTCGTCTTCCTTCGCCGTGGCCTGGGAAGAGGCTCGACGCGACCCCGCGCCGATCCTGGTTTGCGGTTCGTTGCACTTTGCCGGGGAAGCGCTCGCCTTTCTCCGAGGCGAGCCGGCCGCTTTCGAGGAGTGCCTGCAATGAAATGGGCAGGGCTCACTCTGCGAGGCGCGGATTCGGGCTCTCATACGAATCTTATGGGACTCGTGCAGGCACAAACCCACGTTTCGCACAGCGACGCGTCCTACAGCGCCCAAGCGCAAGTGACCGCTAATAAATCGCAACCAACCGGCAGCGGCCGGCCTGCGTTCGTCCTAGGATGACACCGTGAAAGTGATGACGGCGCGCGCCAGTATCGTCGACGTGTCGACCGCAAGCGATCGGGATTCGCCGGGGCCGGCGCGTCCTTCCAACTCGCGCCCGATCCTTCGTCCGTTGCTCGGCTTCGGCGCGCTCCTCTCGACGGTTTGTGTGCTTGGCGTTCTCATCTGGCAGGGTGTCACCGCGCAGGGCAACCCCGATCCAACCCAGGCGGGCGCGAGCCCGACGATGGCGTTTCTTGACATTGGCGTGCTTGTTTTTCGCGAGGGCTTGGAATGCATTCTCGTGCTCGCCGCGCTCACCGCCAGCATGACCGGAAGCAAAGCCGTCCACCGGCGCCCGGTCGCGCTCGGCGCCGGCCTCGGCTTTGTCGCGACCGCTATCACCTGGTTCATCGCCATCGGGATCATGAAGCAATTGATCGATAGCGTGCCGGCGCTCGATCTCCAGGCCGCGACCGGTCTGCTTGCGGTCGTCGTGTTGGTAGTGATCATGAACTGGTTCTTCCACAAGATTTATTGGGGCGGCTGGATTCGTGCCCATACCCGGCGCAAGAAGACGCTCCTGGAAGAGGCGACGAACGACCGCGTCTCGTACCGCCGCCTCTTTTGGGGCTTGATCCTGCTCGGATTCACTTCGCTCTATCGCGAAGGATTCGAGGTCGTGCTTTTCCTGCAAAGCTACCGGCTGAAGTTCGGCAATGCAGTGGTGCTGGAAGGCGCGCTCGTCGGGCTCATTCTTTCCGGCATGGTCGCGGTGCTGACCTTTGGGTTGCAACGGCGTCTGCCTTATCGCCGGATGCTCATCACCACCGGGATTCTGCTCGGCGGCGTGCTCCTCGTCATGGTGGGTGAGCAGGCGCAGGAGATGCAGCTCGCGCATTGGATTTCCACCACGCCGATTCCCGTCCTCGAACCATTCCTGCCTCCCTGGCTCGGCCTCTGGTTCGCCATCTTTCCGACCGCCGAAACCCTCGCTGCGCAACTGATCGCCGCGATCGTCGTCATCGGCTCCTATTACGCCGCCCGGCGCGTCGGCCGCGAAGCCGCGGCGGCCGCGATCGCCTTGCCGAAGAAGAAACTGCTCGGCGGCTAGCCGTGCAATGTGGGCGCGAAGATCTGGCTCTCGCACCGCTCGCGTGCTCTATCCAGCGTCTTGCTCGATGCGCGGGAACAATGGGGTCGGCTTCCCAACGATGTGGCCATCCGGCAGCTGCCCCGACTCTGCGTCAGCGAGCGAAAAGCGCCTTTCTTTGCCGCTTAGCTCCATCTTCCAGTTCAGTTGGTCGAAAATTCCGTGCGCGGCTTTTGGCAGGACCGGGGAATTAAGGATGGCGATGATGCGGAGACCTTCGGCAAGACGATAGAGAAGCGCGTCGAGCTCCTTGGTCGCGGATTCTTCTTTTGCCAGAGCCCAGGGCTTCTTCACGTCGATCTCCTGGTTCCATCCGGTGATGTAGCTGTTCACGCGCTCCAAGGCAGCATTGTGTGACGACTCCATCTCGCTTTGGTAGGCCGATAAATGCACGATCGTTCCCGGGCCTCTTCCGGATAGTTTCCCCTTCCGGTAGCGTTGCGTCATGCTCAGCGCCCGATTGAGCAGATTCCCTAACGAGTTGGCCAATTCTGCGTTGAATCGACTAACGAGTCGATCTTCCGAAAAATCCGAATCTTTTCCCGTGACGATATCGGCTATCAGATAATAACGGAGCGCTTCGGCGCCATACTTATCGACCAGCTCGTTAGGGTCAATCACATTGCCTAACGACTTGCTCATCTTGGCGCCGCTCACGTTCCACCAGCCGTGGACGAGGAACTTCGGCATCTGCTCGTTGGGGAAGCCGAGAGCGTGAAGCATGATCGGCCAATAGATGCCGTGCGCGGGGATCAGGATGTCTTTCCCGAGGACGTGCAGGGCGGGCCACTTTTCCTGAAAGGATGAAGGCTGAAGGCTGAAGGCTGAAACGGCCGGGTCGTAGCCTATAAAGCTGATGTAGTTCGTGAGGGCATCGAACCAGACGTAGTTGACGTAGTCAGAGTCGAAGGGCAGCTCGATCCCCCATCTAAGACGTGATTTCGGCCGTGAGATGCAAAGGTTTTCTCTCAGTCTCTCGACCGCGTTGATCAGCTCGGTCTGGCGGAAATCCGGGGTGACGCAATCGGGATTTTCTCGCAGATAATCGAGCAACCAATCTTTGTGTTGGGCCAGCCGGAAATAGTAGTTCTCCTCCACCCGGTGCTCGACCTGTCCCCATTCCGGGCCGAACTCGCCATCGGGGCCGCGCTCTTTGTCGGTCAGGAATTGTTCCTGGCGAATGCTGTAGTAGCCCTCCTGTTTGTCCTTGTAGATCTGGCCTTCGTCGTAAAGGCGCTGGAGCATTCCCTGCACACAACGCGTGTGCCGCGGATCGGTCGTGGCCGCCCAGAGGTCGTAGCGGACTTCCAGTTTTTCCCAAAGCGCGATGAATTTCGCTGTGATTTCGTCGACGAACTGCTGCGGCGCGACGCCGGCTTTCTCGGCCGATTGCTGCACTTTCTGCCCGTGTTGATCGACCCCGGTAAGGAAGAAAACTTCTTCTCCCTTCAGTCGGTGATAGCGGGCGATGACATCCGCCAGCACCTTTTCGTAGGCGTGGCCGATATGCGGCGGACCGTTGGTGTAGTCGATCGCGGTCGTGATGTAGAAGGGTTTCGGCATGCGGCTCGGAGATATTGCGGGCGAGCGCCAGATGACGCAACCGGCAGATTTCTCGCGGAGAAAATTGCCCTAACGAGCGTCCATTGCCGCGAGGAGCGGCGCGCGTCGGCGCCGCTGCGCCATCCGGGAGACGCGCATCACGGGGAAAAGCAGGAAATAGACGAAACCGCCCCAATGCCGCAGCCACTGTATGCGCGCCACCAGAGCCGCGATCAGGCCCACTGCCACGACCATCGCGATCCGATAGATGGCGAAGCGCGAATCGAGACGCTCGAGGGCGCTCAGGTCGAGCGCATCCCTCATTCGATAAGCGTGAAGGTAAAGCGAGAGGAGTGCTCCGTAGACGGCGGCGAACCCCAGTCCGTAAATGACGAGAAGCAATGAAAGCTCATCCGCCGTGATCCGGATCGCGCCCGCCACGTCGCCCCCGACCAACCCGCCAAGGCTAAGGTTAAAAAGAAACTTGAGGGGATAGACGTAGAAGAGGACGAGAAACAGCAGGATGCAGGTGAGAAAACGAGTCAGCCCATCATCGAGTCCGTAGCGCCGGCAAAACTTGTAGTGGCTGTTCCAGACGAGCGCGAGGAGGAGAAAACAGACTGCGAAAGCGGGGAATCCGCGCATCGTATTGATGAGGTCGTTGAAATTTCTCGGGACATCGAGCGAGACAACGAGGAGGGTGAGCGCGAACCCGAAGACCGCGTCGCTGAATCCTTCCAGGCGGCTGACCTCGCGGCCACGGAGGCGAAAGCCGTCGCCTACCGCCGCGTCGTGTTTCAAACGTGCACTCCAAAGCATGAGCGAGGTGATAGCCGCAGGTCGCAAACGAAACAAGCGCCCGATTTCATGGCTATTCCAGACCGAGCGCGCGGAAGATTTCGTCGACGTGGCGGAAATGGATCTCGATCGAACAGAGCTCGTTGATTTGTTTAGCCGAAAGCAACGCCGTGATTTCGGGCTCCGCTTTCGCGTTCTCGGCGAAGTTTTGGTCACCCTGCCATGTTTTCATCGCAGCGCGCTGCACCGCCTCGTAGGCGGTCTGGCGATTGGCGCCGGCGCGGGTGAGCGCGAGCAGGATCGACTGGCTGTGGTAAAGGCCCTTCGTCAGGCCAAGGTTGCGTTCCATGTTCGCGGGATAAACCTGAAGCTTCTCGATCAGGTCCCGTAGTTTGCAGAGCATGTAGTCGAGCAGCATGCAGGAATCGGGCAGAATGATGCGTTCAGCGCTCGAATGACTGATGTCGCGTTCGTGCCAGAGCGCGACATTCTCGAGCGCAGCCAGAGCATTTCCCCTAACGACCCGAGCCAGGCCGCTCAGGCGCTCGGCCGTGATCGGGTTGCGCTTGTGCGGCATGGCGGAGCTGCCTTTCTGGCCCGTGCTGAAAAATTCCTCCGCCTCCAACACTTCCGTGCGCTGCAAATGCCGCAGTTCCGTTGCCCAGCGATCGATGCTTGAGGCGATGAGCGCGAGCGTGGTGGAAAACTCCGCGTGCCGATCGCGCTGGATGATCTGGGTGGAAAGCTTGGCCGGTTGCAGCCCGAGCTTCTCGCACACATAGCGCTCGACCCGCGGATCGAGATGCGCATGCGTCCCCACCGCGCCGCTCAGTTTACCGACCCGCACCCGTTCCAAGGTCTGAGTGAGTCGTTCCTGCGCACGGCCGAATTCATCAAACATGAGCGCGAGCTTCAACCCAAAGGTAATCGGCTCGGCGTGAATGCCGTGGCTCCGGCCGATCATCGGCGTCATTTTGTAACGGCGGGCCTGATCGCCGATCACGCGGCGCAAATCGCGAAGATCGTCCAGCAGGATTTTGCCCGCTTCGCCAAGTTGGACCGCGAGCGTCGTGTCGAGAATGTCGGAGGAAGTGAGCCCTTGGTGAATCCAGCGCGCGGCCGGGCCGACGGAGCTGGCGACGTTTTCCAGAAACGCGATCACGTCGTGATTGGTACGTTTCTCGATCGCGTTGATCTCGGGAATTGAGAAGCGCGCGCGCTTCCGGATTTCGCCCGCATCGGCCGGCGGGATTTCGCCGATCGCCGCCATCGCTTCGCAGGCGAGTGTTTCGATCTCGAGCCAGATTTCGAATTTCCGCTGCTCGGACCAGAGTTGGCGCATCGGAGCGCGGGAATAACGATCGATCACCAGCTGAACATAGAAAAGCGAGCCGCTCGCGGCAAAGCGATTCGTGGGAAAAAGAAACGTCGCTCAGGCGACAAAGCGCCGGAGCGACGTTCAAAGTCGATTATCCGGAAAATCGTTAGCAAACGCGGGCGCGGCTGAAGTGGCCGTCTTTTTCCACGCGCACCTGACCGCTGCCGAGCAAATCAGCGACTGCGGCGACGGTCTCCTTGGTGTTTTTGGTGCAGGAACCGACGGCGAAAATCAGGTCGCCGAGAGAAAGCTTCGGCCGTGTCTTGAGGATTTGGGTATTCTTTTTCATATGAGTGGTTCCGTTTTAATCAGCAGATTGGATGCCACTTACCCTCGATAGACGCTTTTCCCTCTGACTCGTTCAAAAATTCTTCGTCACGCCTCGCCGACGGGCGAGCGGAAATGACACTTGTGTAACAATCGAACACAGCGGGGCGGTCGCAAACCCGCCTAACGAGCGGGCTCCCGCTTGGCCGAAAGCCACAGCACCAAGAGATACAAAACGGCCATGACAGCGATAAACAGCACGACCCAATCCAACCGGGTTTTAACGAAGATCAGCCAGCCATCGACGTTGGAGAGGAGGTCGGGCTGCATTTGATAGGCTTTCGCGCCCAGATAGGCCAGAACGGTACACCAGACTCCCGCACCCGTAATCGTGGCCAGGCTGAATTTCCAAAAATTCATCTCGACCAGTCCTGCCGGATAAGAAATCAAATGGCGAATCACCGGGAGGAGCCGGGCAAAGAAGACGCCACCCGTCTCGTAGCGCTCCAACCATCTTTCCGCCCGTTCCAGTCCGTCGGGCGTGATGAGGAAGTATTTCCCGAAGCGCAGCAGCAGAGGCCGCCCGATCAGGAGGCAAAGCCAATAACCAATCGCCGCGCCAAGATAGGAGCCGACTGTTCCCGCGATGACAACTCCCGTCATGTTGAGGTCGCCGCGCGCAGCGAGGAATGCCGCCGGCGGGATGACGATCTCTGCCGGAATCGGGATGATGGAACTCTCCATCGCCATCAGGCCGATGATGCCCCAATAACCGCCGTGCAGGACCCAGCCAAACCAGACTTCAAGTAAATGATGCATTGTAAGATTTCAGATTTCAGATTTCAGATTTCGGATTTAGCCTCAGACGCGCGCCGGTAGTTCAATCGTTATCCAGCAATCTGCAAACCATTCCTTCATGATTTATCGGCGTGTGCTTCGCTATTATCGGCCGTTCCTGGGGCCGACGATTGTCGGGCTGGCACTCTCGCTCATTGGAATCGGCGTTAACCTGCTCAAGCCCTGGCCACTTAAAATCATCGTGGACCAGATCATTCCTCCCGACTCCGCGTTTCGCGCGTCGCATCCGGATTGGCGGCGGTTCATTCCCCTGCTCTGTCTCGCGCTCATTGGGTTGCAGGTAGTGTGGGGAGTTCTCAATCTTTTGACGAATTACATCTTCGTGAAGATCGGATTGCAGGCATTGTTAGGTTTGCGCACTGAGCTTTACGCTTATCTGCAATCGCTCTCCCTCAAATTTCACGACGCGCGCCGCTCGGCCGATTCCAGTTTTCGCGTCGCCTACGACTCGCAGGCCATCCAGACGATTTATAACAAGGGCTTCACCAATATTTTCGGTTCGGTCATCACGCTCGTCGGCATTTTCTTCATCATGTTGCGGCTCGACTGGGAGCTAACGCTCCTTTCGTTAGGTATCGTTCCATTCATTGTCGGGGCGATCTATTTCTTCGCGTATCGCATCCGGACCGAATCCACCTCGATCCAGGAGCAGGAAAGCGCTGTCCTCGCACAGGTGCAGGAAGGTTTGGGCGGGATCCGAATGGTGCACGCCTTCGGTCGCGAGGATTTCGAGGTGTCGCAATTCCATCAGCGCGCCCAGCAAAGCCTGCGGGCCAACCTGCGCCTTGGCCTGACGCAGGCGAAAAGCGCGCTCGTCATTTCCACTCTCATGGGCGGGGGCACGGCCGCGATGTATTACCTTGGCACACTTCATGTTCTCGCCGGCACGCTCACGCTTGGTTCGCTGATCCTCTTCAGCGCTTATCTCGTGATGTTGTACCAGCCGCTCGAGGCGCTCACCTATACCGCGTGGGCGATGGAAGGCGCCACCGCAGGAGCGCGACGTTGCTTCGAGGTGCTCGATCGTGAAGACGACGTGCGCGATTCGCCGAACGCCGTTGCCATTTCCAGCACCCGAGCCGCAATTGCTTTCGCGAAGGTCAGCTTCGCTTACGACGAGCAGCATCCGGTCCTCCATGACATCGACTTGCAAATTCCGCCCAATCAAATCCTCGCCCTCGTCGGCGGGACCGGCGCGGGCAAGAGCACGCTCCTCAGCCTGGTCCCGCGCTTTTACGATCCCAACGCCGGAGTCGTTAGGCTGGACGGGCGCGATGTGCGCGAGATCACGAAGAAATCGCTCCGCGCCCAGATTGCGATTGTTCTGCAGGACACCATCCTCTTTTCCACTACCGTGCGCGAAAACATCGCCTATGGCCGGCCCGGCGCGACCGAAGCCGAGATCCGCGAAGCCGCACGCCGCGCGCAGGCGGACGATTTCATTTGCCGCATGTCCGACGGATACGACAGCGCGGTCGGCGAGCGCGGCGGACACCTGAGTGTCGGCCAGCGCCAGCGCCTCGGCATCGCGCGCGCCTTTCTCAAAAACGCGCCGATTCTCCTCCTCGACGAACCAACTTCCGCGCTCGACCCCACGACCGAGGCGGCGATTATGGAGACGATCAAGGAGCTGATGCACGGCCGGACCACTCTCATCGTCACGCACCGCCTCGCGACGATTCACAACGTCGATGAAATCGTCGTCCTCGAGCACGGCCGCATCGTGGAGCGCGGCCGCGGCAGCGAACTCGTGGCGCAGGAAGGCGCCTATGCGAAGCTCTACACCGCCGGCAATTACCCAACTCAATGAGCAACGTAAACAGCGACCGGCGTGTCGAACACGATTGGTGGACGGAGCCGATTCCGGGGAGCGTTCAATTCGGCGCCGGATTTTATTGCGAGACCGCGCAGATTTTTCGTTTCGTGCGCAACCGCCAGGAGGACGCCGTCAGGCTGGGCGACTACGTCTCCTGTTACTCCGGTTGTTCGTTTTCGATCGGCCAAAACGGCCGTTGCACCGTGGGTGACTTCACTCTCATGAACGGCGCGATTGTCATGGCGGAGGAATTGATCGAGATCGGAAGCTATTGCCTGATCTCGTGGAACGTCGGGATCGCCGATTCCGATTTCCATCCGATCGACCCGAAGCAGAGACGCATCGACGCGATGGCCCTCGCGCCCTTCTATAAGGAACGCCCGCCGCGCCCGCCGATTCGCACGGCACCTGTGCGCATCGCCGACAACGTCTGGATCGGGATGGGCGCGGTCATCCTGAAGGGTGTGACGATTGGGGAGAATTCCGTCGTGGCGGCGGGCTCAATCGTTGCCAAGAGCGTCCCGCCCAACACGGTCGTGGCTGGCAATCCCGCGGTCGTGGTCAAGGAGTTGTAACTACGAAGGACACGAAGTTCACGAAGACGGAATTTGATCAACTTTCGCAGCGGGTGATAGGATGCGCCATTGAGGTTCGTCGCATTCTTGGACCCGGACTTCTAAAGAGCGTCGAAGCGATCCTTCCGATCCATCAGGCGCAAATCCTTTCCTATTTACGTCTCGCCAAAGTCCTGATCGGCCGCCTAATCAACTTCCACTTCCTGAAACTCGCGAACGGTATCAAACCTTTCGTCCTTTGACCTCGTCATCCTTCGTGCTCTTCGTGTCCTTCGTGGCGCAAAAATGAAACGGAAACGCATCGTCGTCATGGGCTTCATGGGCTCGATCCCGATCGCCGGTGTCATCTGGCAGCACATCCATTATATCGTCGGGTTGCAACGCCTTGGGCACGACGTTTATTACATCGAGGATTCGGCGCGCCTCCCCTACAACCCGCAAACCTTCGACACGAGTAACGACTACTCGTATGCCGCCAAAGTTCTCGCCCAGCTGGCAGGCGAGTTCGGCTTCGAAAATCGCTGGAGTTTCTGCGCGCGCTATCTGCCAGGCAAACCCACTGCCGGCTTGCGTCTGATGAAAATCCAGCAGCTTTATCTCGAGGCCGACGCCATCTTGAATGTCTGCGGCACCCAGGAATTCAACGACGACCTGCTTAGAAACAACAGCGTTCTTTACGTCGAGAGCGATCCGGGCGTGGAACAAATCAAGGTCGACAAAAAAATCGGTTCCACGATCGAATACTTGAGCAGGCACCGCGCGCTTTTTACCTTTGGCGAAAACGTCGGCACCAGGCGCTTCCCAGTTCCGCTGCACAAGCTGCGCTGGCTGCCGACGCGGCAACCGGTCGTGACCGATTTCTGGAGAACGAGACGCGCAGCGCCGGCGAGCGCGGTCTTCACTTCCATCGCCAACTGGTCGACCAGCGGCCTCAAAGACATCCAGTGGCGCGGCGAGAAATATCTTTGGAGCAAGTCGCGCGAGTTCCTGCGTTTCGTCACCGCGCCAAAAAAGTCCGACGAGCCATTCGAGCTCGCAACCGACATCAAGGACGAGAAAACGCGGACGCGCTTTCTCGACAACGGCTGGCGTTTTTGCAGCCCGCACCAGATGAGCGTCGATTACTGGCAGTATCGCGATTACATCCGGCGTTCGAAAGGCGAGTTCACGGTCGCGAAGGATCAATACGTCCGGCTCCGCACTGGCTGGTTCAGCGACCGTAGCGCCTGTTATCTCGCGGCCGGGCGCCCGGTCATCACGCAGGAGACCGGGTTCACCGATCATTACGGCAACGACGGCGGTTTGTTCGCCTTCAAATCGTTAGGCGAAATCGCCGAGGCAGTGCGCCAGATTAACGCCGACTACAACAAGCAGAGCCGCGCCGCACGCGCCGTCGCTTGCGAGATCTTCGAAGCAGAGAAAGTACTCAGCCAGCTGCTCGACCGCGCCGGCATCTGAGCCGGTTGCGCGCGCGACGAGCCTCCATTCGGCTGTCCAGAACGAAAAGGATTGCGATAGCACTACGAAGAAGGCGATGGGCACAAAGAAATCAAATCACAATTTGATTTCCGCCTCTTCGCCGTCTGTAGCCGCCGCCCTGTGCGCGGCGCGGATATCGGCGTGGCTAACAAGCTAACGTCCCATCCTCTCCCCACGCTTCGCCTTGTAGCCGCCGCCCTGTCGGCGGCGTGGGTATCGGCATGGTGGCAAGCCATCGTTCCGGCCTCACTCTCTCTCACGCTTCGCACAGCGAAGCGGCTACAATTGCGGCAGTACCGTCAGCGTAAGATCATTCCCATCGCCGCCTTCGTAGCTGGCCTGCAGATTGTTCCCGTTCACAGTCACGATCACGCCGTCGGCCAGGTTGCTGAACGTGCCGTTGGTCGGTGTTGCTGCCGTGTTGCTGATTGCGGTCAGGACGAGTCCCTGTTTCAAGACTCCCTGCACCGTCCCGCTGAAATTGAACGTACCGCCATTGATCGTCACGCCGTTGGCAATCACTTCGTCCGTCTTCGCTTTCTTCTTCTTCGCTTTGAAGGTGTAGGTGTAAGTCGAGTCAGCGTTGAAGATGAGCGCGCTTTGGATCGTAAGAACGGATTGCATTTTGCTCCCATGCGCGGGAGCGAGAAAAGCTCCTGGTCCGCTGCCGGTTCCGATTGTCACCGCGCCAGAAACGATTCCGCTTCCACCCAGGGTGCCGGCGTCTACCTGCACAGTTCCAGCTCCGGTGGCGGAGCCGGCCACATTCGCGAGGACCAGTGTGCCCTGACTCATGGTAGTGCCTCCAGAGTAAAGATTCGCGCCACTTAAGGTCAAAACGCCGGTTCCTATCTTACTTAGCCCGCCGCTATCTCCGGCCGCTCCAATGACACCGGAAAAGAGAGTGTTAAGGTCATTGCCGCCAACCGTCAGATTGACTGCGCCCATCGAGACGACGCCATCGCCTTCCAGAGATCCAATCGTCAAGCCGTGCCCGAGACTCTTAAGGTCGAGAGAGCCATTGGCGAATAGCTCGACGCGGGCGCTTCCCCCGTTCGAAAGTCCGAGGAAAGAAATGACCCCTCCGGCCGCTCCGCTCACCCCACCATCGGCGATGAGAGTGGCATTCCCGGCCGTGGAAGAGTTGCCGAATAGCACAAAGCCTCCGAGGGCGCCGCTAACTATCCCGCCATGAGCGAGGCAAGTCGCCTGGTCCGCCGTCGCGTCTTCAAGGAAATTGGTCAACCCACCTTGCCCGCCGCTGAAGATACCGCCGTCGTTAATGAAAGTGGCTTGTGCGGCAGTGGACGTGCCGGCCAGATCGATCGCGCTTCCAGTCACGCTGGTGGCTGAGCCGGTCGCCGTGAAAGTAGCCGTGCCGGCGCTTGAGGTATCAAGGAATAATAAACTCGAGAGGGGGCCGTTTCCTTCAACCATAAAGACCGTCCCATTTCCTGCCGTGGCACTGTTATGAAAGACCATCTGGGCCACGACTCCGCGAAATGCCGCGAGCAAAAAATTCTGCGTCGTCCCGGAGTTATTGGTGATCCCTGCGCCGTAGAGATTGAGGGTGCGGCCATGAGCGAAAGAGATCGTGAAACCGCTCGCGCCCGGCGAGAAAACGACTTCACTCACAGAGACCGCCAAAGATAACGAAACGTTGGTATTATTCGAGAGCCCGAAGGTAGCGATGTCCGACTGGCCATTAGGAACAGTCGCCGGTGTCCAGTTGGCGGCCGTGTTCCAGTCGCCACTGGTCGGATTCAGGTTCCAGGCCGCGCTGCCGGCGTGGGCGAGTTGACCTGCGAGAAGAAGGAGCAGCGCGATCAACGCGGCACGACGGGGTAAAGGGAAGGTTGTCTTCATATTTTTGGGTGACGATGCAGGAGCCAACTGCCTAGAGGCTATCCGGAAAGTAGGGAAGGGTCGCGTGG
>JBOHXL010000107.1:0-2847 GCA_050736975.1 Chthoniobacterales bacterium
GCTTCGAATTGCGGGTAAGTCGGCTTTTCCTGCCCGATGTAATTTCTGACCGCATCTTCC
This sequence comes from Chthoniobacterales bacterium, assembly GCA_050736975.1. Lineage (GTDB taxonomy): Bacteria > Verrucomicrobiota > Verrucomicrobiia > Chthoniobacterales > UBA10450 > Palsa-1392. The sequence continues at coordinate 61 of JBOHXL010000107.1, forward strand.
CCGAGCCCGAGCGCGGCACAGGTCATCGCGTCGTAGCCGCGCCCAATCCCGGGATAGCCAGCGGCCAGCTTGCCCTGTTCTTCAAGGGAGACCTTTAGCCAGAGGCGCGGCAGATGCAGAACGCCGAGTGGACCGGCGACGCCGGAGCTGATCATTGGAACATAAGTGTCGCTCATAGTGATATCCTTTCGCTTTGGTTGAGCCCCGTCGAGCCAGCCTGGTGCTCGGCGCGGGCGATTTGTGGGCAGACTACGGAGATGCTTGAAGCCGGACAACAAATTTCCGCCACGGGAAAGTCGCCTGTGGCCCGCATTTGTGGCCTTGAATCTTCCCGCCCCAGGGACAGGATACAGGCCGTGGATTCAGATTTCACGGAGCAGGAAAGCTGGTCGAGCGAAGACGAGAAGTTCGATCAGATCTATGCGGCAAAGATTCGCAAACTCTCTCCCTTCCAATGGACACCGGTCCGGGTGGCGGCGGAAGCCGCGAAGTTACTCGTTACCGCCCCAGGCACCCGGGTCCTTGATATCGGATGCGGCCCGGGAAAATTTTGCCTGGTCGGAGCCTCTCTCACGGATGGCCATTTTGTTGGCATCGAACAACGGGCCGACCTCGCCGCCGCCGCGCGCGTCGCAGCGAGCGCGCTGCGGCTAACTAATGTCGAGATCGTGCAGGGTAACGTCACCAACTTCGCCTTTGCCAATTACGACGCCTTCTATCTCTTCAATCCATTTGAAGAGAACATGGACCGAGGATACAGGATCGATTCCGCCGTCCCGCTTTCCCCCATGTTGTTTAAGAAGTATAACAACCATGTCGCCGCGCAACTGGGCTCGATGCCGATCGGAACTCGGGTCGTGACCTATGCGGGCTATGCCGATGAGATTCCAGCCTGCTACGATTGCGCGTCGACACTTTTTCAGGATGAGTTGAAGTTGTGGATCAAGCAGGGCGCGTTTGATCCAGCGATCGAAGCTCTGGGTCTTGGCCCATCCCGAAGTTATCGCGGGCCCTCCGGCTGGGCGCCGCCCCGCGCGCGCCCTTAGGAATCGCAATCTCGTTCTTGCCGTAACCAGGGGCGCGCTCCATAGCCCACGCTTCCCAGGTGACACTTGTAAAATTGAACCGCCTCCAGTGCGCGGCAAAGACCGCGGATGGATTCTCAGTTCTCGAGCTGATACACTTCCACCAACGCAACGCCGGTGGTGTTGTTCTTGCCACGCACGATCGCGGTGTAGGAACCCGGAGCAAGAGTCGCAACGATCGCTGACTCGGCATCATCGGTCGGCGGGATGCCGGTCGCGAGGATTTCCGATTCCTGATCGCTTTTCCAGTCGTCGTTCGAGCTAATGGTTGTTCCATTGCCATCATGCAGCTCCAGGGTGGGGTCGGCCAACGACCCCGCAACTGGCAAGGATGGCCCGAGCGCGCGCAAGATCGTATTTGCCGCGCTCTCGCCAAGTACGATGAAGCCGCCGATCAGAACATTATTCTCTGTCTGGACGAGCCCACGGGTTGAGATGTTCGCCAGCTTTGAATCGACCGACTGATCCAGGTCATAGACTTCCACGAGGGCAATGCCGGATCCGCCGCTTGCGCCCTTGACGACGGCCGTATAGGAGCCTGGACTCAAGGTCATGACGATTGCTGACTCGAGGTCGTTTGTAGGTGCGACACCGGTAGCGATGATCGCCTGCTCCTGACTACTGCGCCAGTTGTCATTCGAGGCGATGACCGCACCGGAGGAGTCAAAGAGCTGAAGGAAGGGATTCGCCAGCACGCCGGTCAGAGGCAGCGACGGGCCGATGGCCCGCACGATCACTTCTTTTGGCTGTGTCCCCGTAACGATGAATCCGCCGATAAGTACCTTATCGCCTGTCTCTACGAGAACGCGGGTGGAGATATTGCCCAAGACCGTGGGGCTTGGAGGCGGTATTGCCGCAATTAGATCGTACCCTATCACATCCAGGTTGATCCCTTCCGGTGAGGTTGCGCTGATATCCGGAAATTGTCCCGTGCAAACGAAGGCGTTCTGGACATAGGGAGTGAATTGCGGACAGGTCCCACTCAGCCAGTCCCCGAAATCGCCCTCCGAGCTTTGATTGAAACCGACGATATCGGATTTTCCACCGTCGATCGAAAAGTAGCGTGCGCCGTAGGCCACATGGCTCCTGGTGCCGGGAGCCGACCAACTAAACAAATCCTGTGGACGAAAGTCGGTATCCGACGAAGGGCCATTCAGGTATGACCCCAGCCCGAGGACCTCGTCCATTTCGTGTTCCGTGATCCGTTGGGCGTCATAATTGCCGCTGCTGGGCGGACGAGTAAATTGTAATGGCTCACTGGAATTGATAGTCACGATACCGTCGTAGGGACCGCCCACCTCCACGGTTCCGTTGGCGAACATCGCCGGAGGAGTGTCCAGGCCCATGGCCCGGCCGTTGGCACTTGCCGGGACGACATTCGGCGTCAGGGGCGCGCCCGGCAGGCTGGCGTTGGCGACGGTGTCGTTCGTTGTCTTGGCATCCGCTGTGAGGCTGGAGATGTAGTCCGCCCATGGGAAGTCGTAGACGACATAAATGCTTTCGCCGATCGCCTCGCCAGTAATTGGAGTGCCGTCGGGCTCAGTGTTCGCATACCGGAAACGTATTTCGACCGTGACAGAATCGCCGAAGAGTGCCTGGTAGAGCGCGACCGAGCGGTTGATCATCGCTTCGATCGCAGCCGCGTTTGAGTTGTTGGTGATGGAACTGTCGAAGGTTGGGTTGATAACAAGCCCGCCACCCG
>JBOHXL010000108.1:0-2898 GCA_050736975.1 Chthoniobacterales bacterium
AACTACGATTGGAACGCCATCGCCGACGGCCGCTACTATGTCGAATGGTACGTGGGCGGCACACGTCGTCGGGAGGGTGCCGGCGTCACTGCCGCCCAGGCCCTAGAAGCGCAACGCCGCAAACGGCATGAGCTCGAAGGGCGCAAGCTAGGCGTACCCGGGTTTGAAAAAGCTGGGGAAACTGTCAAGAAACCTGCGTTGCAGGTGGCCGTTAAGACGTATCTGGAGCAGATCGAAGCGCTAAAAAAAGCCAATACTCATCGGAAGTATGAGGCCGTGCTCGAACGGTTCCTTGATTTCTTCCACGACCGCGCTTCGATCGACGCGATTTCCGCGGACGATCTGACGCGCTTCGTTGTGAACCTCAAGAGAGATCACGGCTTGGGATCCAACTCGATCCTGCACAACGCCGTCATCATAGCTCAATTTTTCAAGCGCCAGGGGAGGAGCGGGATCACGCGCGAGCTAGAGCTGCCCGAGCGCATCACGCCGCTCGTGAAAGTCTACCGCAACGAAGAGCTTGCCCGATTCTTTGCAGCTTGCTCCGACCTGGAACGCGCCTTGTTCGCCACGTTTCTGCTGACCGGTTTCCGCGAGCAGGAGGTAATGTTCCTGTACTGGAGCGACGTGAACTTCGAATTGCGGACTGTGCGTGCGACCGCGAAACCGGAACTGGGGTTCTACCCGAAGCGATGGGAGGATCGTGAAGTTCCAGCCCCGGCGGAACTCATGGACGAACTTCGGAAGCATACTCATCGCCCGAACTGCCAACTTGTGTTTCCATCCCCTACCGGAAACCGCGAACAGCACATGCCCGACCACTGCAAATCCATCGCCACGCGTGCCAAACTCGATCCGACAAAGTTCGATCTGAAGACGTTTCGTTCAACCTATGCCACGGGAATGCTGCGAAGGGGGTTCGACGTACGGACCGTTCAACACTGGATGGGCCACAAGTCCCTTGAGACCACGATGCGCTACCTGGCGCCGGCCACCGATGTTCACGACGAGGTGGATTTAGTGACAATTCCGTCTGTCGGCAAGGCTGACCCGGCGCCCCGAAAGTCCGCCGCGCGGGAGTCCCGTTCTTCTCGGAAGGCACGGTCGTTACAGTCGCGCGCCGCGGGGAATTGAAAGGTTCCACGTTCGCGGCGTAGGCAGGTCTGTAAACTAGACCGCTTTTTAGGCAGGAGTGGCCGAAACTGCCGTGGCTTGAGATAATGGATTGAAGGACGTCGCCATGCAGATCACGTTGGAACTGCCGGAAGACATCGCACAAGGACTCGGATCGAGGTGGAAGGATCTGCCTCGTGCGGCACTGGAAAGCCTGGCACTCGAAGCATACCGGTCCCAGGCGCTAACGGCGGCTCAGCTTCGCAGGCTGCTCGGTTTCGAAACGCGAATGCAGGTGGACGCCTTTTTGAAGGAGCACGAAGTTTACGACTTCACGGCTGCCGATTTCGAGCAAGACCGCGAAACGCTCCGCCAGCTCCGGGTGAGAGAAGCTCGGCTTTGAGCCGGCTCTCGACATGGTTGTCGTCGCAGACACTTCGCCAATCAACTACCTCGTTCTCATCGGACAGATCGACCTCCTGACTCGGCTGTACACGCGAATTCTGATTCCACCTGCCGTTCTGGCAGAGCTGAAGCATCCGCTCGCACCGAAACCGGTTCGAGACTGGGCCTGCGATACGCCGAAGTGGCTGGAAGTTCTTAGTCCGAAAGACAGCCTGACTCTCGCACAGCTTGATTTGGGAGAAACCGAGGCGATCGCTCTCGCAACTGAAATGCATGCCGAGGTACTACTTATTGATGAGCAGGCCGGACGGCAGGAAGCAGTTCGCAGAGGGCTGAGGGTTGCCGGCACGCTCTCCGTGCTCGATGAAGCCGATCAGGCCGGGCTCGTCAGTTTCGACCAGGCGGTTGCTCAGCTACGGAAAACCAATTTTCGCGTCGCCCAGGCCGTCATCTCCGAGATCATGCAAAAGCGATCTCGCTGACCCAGCTATCTTCGCGTAATCCACGAGTCCGATACCGCCCGCCCAGGCCGGATTCTTGGATCATTTGACAGGCATTCCGTTTCACTCTATTAAATCTATGTAGACCGGTTGCCGGGCAACTCGTTTGCGTCCGGCACGGCATCGGAGTTTTGCTATGTCCACCTCCCCCAGCGTGCATCTAGCGGATGCAGAGAACCGGGATATTTTTGATTCGCTTGAATCTTGCGAAAAGCTGTTGACGGCGCGCGAAGTCGCCCGCATCCTCTCGATCAGCGAAAAGACCGTCTACAGCTACGTTTCCCGCAATCTGATACCGCATTATAAGATCGAGGCGAACGTTCGGTTCCGGGCTCGGGACCTTGCTAACTGGTTACGGCGACATGCCTCGCTCGTTCACAGCCAGCCGGGCGTCGCGCCAAAAACAGCCGCGTTGCGCACGTAGATAAGTTCGCAAGGATCACAATGGCGCCGCGTCTCTGGTCGGATCGCATTTCGTCACTCGCTGAAACGCTGAAGTCTCGACAAATGAAGTCGGGCGGGTGGGCGTATTTTGACTCCGTGCAAGAGAGCCTCGAAGCCACGTGCCTAGCTGAGCTCGCGCTCGCACCCGAAAGGCAGGCAAGCAGTAGTGCGGCTATCTTGTTTCTGCTGAAATCGCAGCTTACCGATGGCGGCTGGCCGGCGTTTCTCGGGGATTCCGAGGGGAGCTGGACGACAGCGCTCGCGCTATGCACACTGAACTCAACGGGCGATTTCACTGCTGCTCGCGACAAAGCCTTTCGATGGCTGTATGCCGAACGAGGCCGAGAGGGACACTGGTTCTGGCGGTGGAAATTCAAAACCTCTGTGTGCTTTCGGTGAGCGTGCGTTAAGGAAAGGCGGCGGACCTATTTCTGGG
>JBOHXL010000109.1:0-15792 GCA_050736975.1 Chthoniobacterales bacterium
GCCGTTATCGAGGCTCACTATGACACCCGAAATTGGAGCGCCCGTCGCGGCCGAGGTAATCGTTCCCGTGAGCGTTCCCCAGGCGGGAGCGCTGGTACAGGATGGGAACCTATAGGAGGCAACGCGCGTCGACCAGTTGAAGGCGCCGGTCGTCTTCAAATACTCATTCGTGTAGTAGAAGGTGCACTGGTCGACTGGATCCACGCTCATCGTGCTATAGTCACCCCAGCGGTTGGCTCCGGTAGAATCCTGGGAACCGGCGCCGGCCTGCATCTGCACTTCAGTCCCCAGCGTGTTGATAGCGTCAGTTGCTAATCGGCCAGTCACCCAGTCAGATGGGAAGGTCGTCGAACTCCCCTTACTGTAACCAAGCGCAATATTCCCGTCTTTGTCCATCGCCATGGATCCCATCCAGCGATAGTTAGCATCCGGGTCGTAGGTGGATTGCTGAAAGATCGTCGGCGTGGCGGTCGAGGTGCCATCGTTTCGGAATTCATACCAGCGGATGGCATCATGCGTCGTGTTCACGGTCGCGCCGCGGACCGTGATATTCGCCATGAGGGATTCCTGGGGAGACGCCTGAGTACCGTTGTTGCGATAAGCCAGGCGGTACATGAAATGGCTGTTAAGATTATCGAGATTGGCCGCACTGCTCTGACCGGACTGCGGAACACATTTGCGGCCGCCGGCCGCGCAGTATGCCAGCGTATAGGTCGTATTAGTGATCGTGTTTTCCGTCAGCGTGATGGTAGGCGTGGCTCCCCACGTCACTGCGACGCGGGTCGAGGCAGTTAGCGTAAAGGTAGTGGGGTGCGGTCCGAGAACGAACTCTGCCTCACCCACTGGCGGCGGAGTCAGGCTGTCCAGATCCGCCGGGAGAAAACCATATTGGTTACTGCCACCGTAGGTGGTCAGATTCGCGCTTTGCATGCGGGCGGTTTGCCCGTTGATCATCGCGGAACGCTCGAAGACATAGATGCGGGCGCCAATGAAGGACGCGCCGCCTGCGCTGAAGATGTGAGCGCTCATATAATAGCCGTCCGGCCAGGAAACCATCTTCGGATAATCGAGGAAGTTTACGGTGTCGGTCACGAAGTCATAGAGGTACCACGAGCCGGTTGCGTCACTCGTCGTCGAGACGGCAACACATTGATGCGAAGCGCTCCCAGTGGGTCCGTTAACGACGAACTGCGACAAGATCCAGCGTCCGGAAAGAATGTCGTAAGAAACTACCGGATCACCGTCGTTATGCGAGGCGCAGACGCCACCAAGCGACTGGAAGAGGGTGTTGCCCGCAGCCGGCCCATAGAGCAGGTTGCCCGTCGTCTTGTCGAAGACGGCGAAGCTGGTGTTGTTCCACTGCACGAACTGAGTCGCACCGACTTTGCCCTCCACATCGGGCGGATTACTCGAGGGCGCAAAGCCAGCGAGCCCCGCTCCGACACCATCGTAACTCAGGCCCGTAGCCGTCGGCGCCAGGGTGCGGCCTACCTTGGTCTGGCGAGCGGTATCTATACCGCCTCCCAGGCTTGGCGGCGGCGGCTGAATTGGCTCCGCATGATCGTGACCCGGAGCCTTGTCGGGATTGATCGGCGGGATCTCGCGCAGCGGAAGAGTGAGAACCGGTGCAATCCCTTTCAGGTCGCGAGGCGCCGGAGCAGAAGGGTTGATCTGGTCCTTCATGGTGCCCGCCCGAGGCGAAACCCCCTGTGCCTGCACCGAGGTGCTGGCGACATTGTTAAAGGCAAGGAATGCGATTGCCACCCCGATAAAGCAGAGCGCGATCCCGAGGAGAGCGCGTGGATTAAAGAAGGCGGATTGAGTAGAGTTTTTTTGTTTCATTTGTATGACCAGAATCTTTCCGGCGCGAGAGAGTGATCATCCGCCTGAAAATTGTCACGCTTTATTTTCCTCTTTATTTCGGGCTCGAATTTTCTTTAGGCTTGACACGCAAACTTCGAAAAATCGAGTTTTACGAATCAGGATTCCCCTAGGCCCCAGGAATGAGAGCACGGCGACGCACATAGCCGTGAAATTACTTGGCGGGGCGATCGCCCTCGCTTCTTCGCTGCGCAGATAGGGCGCGCGGTCAGAAAGTGAACATGCCGATCGCGGCGTTAGGGATCTGAATGCGACCAATATTTGGCATGGCAACCGAAAAGGGTTCGTCGCGGCGAGGAATTCCGCGCGCAATAATACGATCACGCTTTGCGGCAAGCCGCCAGCGCGACCTGCCAATTTCACTGCGAATTTGCAAAGCGCGCTCGAGTTATCCTTGACTTCAAAACAGCCGCCGTAGTCGCGCTATAGCCGGGGGCCTTGCGGGCGGCGCAGGTATTGGCCCGGCCTTTCCACCTTGCGCCCGCGCTTCACGCACCAAAGCAGCTAGAACAATTGCCGCCCGGCTTTTCCGCTCTAACCTGCCGGATGAAATTTTCGCCGCACCTTACGCTACTCTTCGCTCTCGCGCTTGCGCCCTTTGTCCACGCCGCGGATCAGACTCCAGCGCAACTCGCCATCCAGGAGCTGCCGTCGCTCCTCACTATTTACAAAGACGTGCATAGCCATCCCGAGTTGTCGACAGAGGAGCAACGCACCTCGGCGCTGGTGGCAAAGGAATTGAAAGCGGCGGGATGCGAGGTGACCGATCACCTCGGCAAGTACAGTGATGCAAAGGAAAAAGGCTACGGCGTTGTCGGCGTGATGAAGAACGGCGACGGGCCGGTCGTGCTGGTCCGCACCGACATGGACGCGCTTCCAGTCCAGGAGGAAACCGGGCTGCCCTACGCAAGCACGGCGACGGCCAGGGATGCCAAGGGTGACGAAGTCCACGTCATGCATGCCTGCGGTCACGACGTGCATATCGCGACCTTCATCGGCGTAGCACGGGCTCTGTCGAAGTTGAAGAACCTATGGCATGGCACTGTCCTCTTCGTCGCGCAGCCAGCGGAAGAACTCGGCACGGGCGCGCGCGCACTGTTGAACGACGGACTCTACCAGCGTTTCCCGAAACCAAATTTCGCCCTCGGTTTTCATGACAACGCCCAGATGGAAATCGGGCACATCGGCGTCACGCCGGAATACACCTATGCCAATGTCGACTCGGTCGACGTGAAGGTGCACGGGGTCGGCGGGCACGGCGCCTACCCGCACAAAACAAAGGACCCAATCGTCCTCTCGGCCGAGATGATCAACCAGTGGCAAACGATCGCGAGCCGGGAAATCAATCCGATCGATCCGGTCGTGATCACGGTCGGCTCGATCCACGGCGGCACCAAGCACAACATCATCCCGGACGAAGTGAAGATGCAGCTCACGGTCCGCACTTATAAGAAAGAAGTGCGCGACCAAGTCCTGGCCGCGATCGCGCAGATCGCCAAAGGTTGCGCCATCGCCGGCGGCTGGCCGCAGGACAAACTGCCCGAAGTGCACGTGCGCGAGGACGAATTCACGCCCTCCGCCTACAACAACCCCGAGCTGACCAAGCGCCTCGTCGAAGTCTGGAAGAAATCGTTAGGCGAAAAGAACGTCGAGATCATCGACCCGACCATGGGCGGGGAGGATTTCTCCGAATACAGTCTGCCGGATCATTCCATTCCGGCGGTTGATTTTCATGTCGGCGCCGTCGCTCCGGATAAAATCGCCGCCTCGAAAAAACCGGGCGCGCCGCCGCTTCCGAGTCTGCACTCGAGCAAGTTCGCGCCGGTGCCCGAGCCGACCATTCGCGTTGGTCTGATCGCAATGACCAGCGCGGTGCTCGACTTGATGAAGAAGTGACCCGAACTCGTTAGGTAGAGGCGAACAATAGAATACAGATTCTAGAAAAATCAGTTGACACACTTTTGGACAAAGTAAGACTCTTTGTCTAAAGTATGAAATCTAATCCAGTATCCGTCTGGTTTACGAGCAAGGGACAAGTGGTCATTCCCGCGCGGCTGCGGCGCGAATTCCACATTGAAAATGGCACTCGCGCCGTTGTCCAATCAACGCCGGAGGGCATTCTGCTCAAGCCCGTGACAAAACACGCCATCTCCCGGTTACGCGGAATTCTCAAACGCAAGCCGGGGGGCAAGTCTTTCGCCGACGAGTGGGCCGAGCACGTTTCGGAAGAGAAAGCGTTGGAAGAAGCAAAGTGTGAGAGCAGCACGCGTAATTCTCGATAGTTTCGCGCTGCTCGCGTTTTTCCGGGGTGAGGCGGGCGAAGAAAAAATCGCTGTCTTGCTCGAACGTGCGGGCCTCAAAGATGAGCCGCTGCACATGACCGAAGTCAACTACGCCGAGGTCAAATATATTGTTATTCGGAAAGACGGCCGGGACCGCTGGGATGAAATCGCCGACGAGCTCCCCGCGCTCCCGATCGAGTTTCATCCCGTCACTCGCTCGCTCGCGGATCTGGCCGCGGATTTTAAAGCGCGCTACAAAATAAGCCTGGCAGACGCATTCGCCGCCGCGCTGGCGCGGGAGCGCAAAGCCGAGCTTCATACGGGCGACCCGGAGTTCAAGTCTCTCGAAAAGGAGATTAGAATCGCGTGGTTGAAATAGGAGCCACCCCGGAAAAGCTTTGCCGGCAGCCATGATCTCGGAATGAATCGACGCTGCCGCTCGCGAGGAAGGAGCATCACCAGCACGCTGGCCCAATTCAAAAAAATCTGCGCGTTCGGAGGCAGATTCCGAAGATAGTATTCAATATCTTCATTAAATAAGGCAGAGGGAAAAGCATGATAAATCCGCTCGGCACGAATGAATTCGATCCAGGCCACAATTTCGCGTTTGTCGTGGACCGAGATTGGCGAGACAGCTTCAACCAAAGTTGTGCCGCCGCCACAAAACGGGTCGAACACTGTTTCACCCTTTGGGTGAATGTCTCAATCGCTTCGCGAGCGAACATCGGCGAAAATCGCGCGGGATAGCGATAGAAATCATGCGGCGCCCCCATAACATGACCACAGTTTGAAATCGCCCGCACTAGCGAGTGGGGAATGGCCAAATGACGTGCAGTGGTTACGGGCATGTGACGAGTCCAGGAGTGGCGGACATCCGAAGCAACCCTGCTATTTCACCCGCACGTTCTTGCGAAGAAAAGTCGGCACATCGAGGTCCTGGCCTTCCACGATGGTCGGCTCGCTCTTTTCGAAGCGGCCGCGCGTGACCGGGTCGAACTGCATCACTTCCTGGCGAGCCTGCACATACTTTTCCTTCTTCGCCGGCGCTGGCTTGACCGGTTCCGGCTGCAGTGCCGGCCCGGGATCGGGCTCGCGCCTGACGATCAATTTCCGTTCTTTCCGGACCGGGGCCGGCGCTGGAGTGATCTCCTCCATGGGCAGAGCGGCTTCTTCGTTTTCGACCTCGTTAGGCAAAGGATCAGGAGACTGAGCCGGGGGCGGAGCTACGTTTTCTGTCATCGGCGGAGAAGCGAGCTCGATCGCCGGCGGCGCCTCGACAACCGGCGGTGGTAGTGGCGCGCTCGCGCTTGCCGGCCGCAGCGGCGCGGCGGATTGCGTCCCGCCATCGGCAGGGAGCGAACTGATAATCGTGACGCTCATCCGATTGCCCATTCTGCCGTCGACCGAGGTGCCGAAAAGAATCTGGGTGTGATCTTCGACGTGGCGGTTCAGCTCCTGCATCACGATCTCGACTTCGGTCAAAGTCATGTTGGGACCGCCGGAGATTTGGACCAGGACGCACTGCGCGTCGCTCAGCATTTTGCCGCGATTCATGAGCGGATTCTTCAAGGCGAGGGCGAGCGCTTCATGCGCGCGGTTGTCGCTGTCGGAATCGCCGAATCCAAAAAGGCAGCGGCTGTTTTGATTGCGCAGGGCGGCGAGCAGTTCGTCAAACCCGATCCGGACGAGGCCCGGTCGCCTGACGACGTTGACGATCGCGCGCACGCTCTGGCTGATGGTGGTGTCGGCGACGGCAAAGGCCTGGTGAATCCCCGCCTTCGGTAAAACAATGTCGCCCATCCGGTCGTTCTCGAAACAAATCACGGCATCGGAAACGCGCTGCAATTCCTGCAACGCTTCCATGGCCTGCGCGGTGCGGCGCTTACCCTCGAAAGCGAAAGGCAAAGTGGCGAAAGCAAGGACGAGCGCGCTGCTCGCGCGCGCCATTTGCGCAACGCAGGGAGCCGCGCCGGAACCGGTCCCGCCGCCGAGCCCGGCACAGACAAAAACCATCCGCGCACCCTGCATCGCTTCGCGCAGTTCGTCGGCCGATTCCTGGGCGGCGTTGAAGCCCAGCTCCGGGTCGCCCCCGGCACCGAGGCCGCGCGTGACCTCGCGGCCAATCTGCACTTTGCGAGTCGCGACCGAGCTGGCGAGCGATTGCACGTCGGTGTTGACCGCGATCATTTCGGCGTGCTCCATCCCGTCGAGCACGATGCGGTCGAGCGCGTTCGCGCCCGCGCCTCCCACGCCGATGATTTTGATCGCGAGATCGTCTTCCTTCTTCTCCGGCAGGCTGTAGTTGCGGCTGAGTTGGATCATGGTTTTGGAACGTTAATTGGTTAAAAGGGTTAGATTGTTAAAAAAGGGACTCATTTCGCAGGGCTGGCTGGGCGCTTCAACGCTTTAACAATTTAACAATTTTAAGGATTTAACCTGCTTTCATCGCATTCCCTGGAAAAATCTTCCGAAAATCCTGCCGATGCCGCTGCGCCGCGGGCGATCGCCCTGCACCGCCTGCGCGTATTTGATCAGCCCGATGGCGGCGGCGAACTGCGGATTTTCGAACGCGCTCGTCAGGCCGGACATGGTCTGGGCGTGGCAGACCCGGGCCGGGATTGCAAAAACTTCCTCCGCCAGGTTGTCGATCCCGTTGATCTGGCTGCAACCGCCGGTGATGAAGATTCCTTCACCCAGATAGTTGAGAAACGGCTCGTCTTCGAGGCCGCGCTTGAGCAGCTCAAAGGTCTCGCGCAATCGCAGATGAATGATCGTGTTCAGCGTCTCACGCTCGACTTCCTTTCCGGCAAAACCGGAGTCGTCTTTCAGCAACACGGTTTCGCCCGGCAGACAATTGCCGAGGACCGCGCTCCCCTCCTCGATTTTTAGTTTCTCGGCCCGGGTCATTGGAATGCGCAAACCCATCGAGATGTCGTTCGTGATATGGTCGCCACCGACCGCGAGCACGCCGCTCTGTTTCACCGCGCCATCGACGTAGAGCACGTAATCGGTCGTGCCACCACCGATATCGATGACGAGCGCGCCGAGATTTTTCTGATGCTGCGTGAGCACGACCTGGGCGGACGCAAACGCGGTGAATACGACATCCTCGACGTCGAGCGGCAGCTCCTTCACGCAACGGATCGAGTTTTGAATCCGGTTCCGCACCCCGTGAATGATATGGAAATCGGCTTCCAATCTCTGGCCCAGCATTCCCACCGGACTAAGCACGCCATCCTGTCCATCGATGTGATAACTCTGGATGATCGAATGCAGAAAGGCGTTCTGCGCCGGGATGCTGACCTCGCGCGCGTTGATCTTCACGTCCTCGACATCCTGCTCGTCGATCTCCTCGCGATCTTCCGGGAGGGTAACGCAACCGCGATTGTTGAAGCTCTGAATGTGCGCGCCAGTGACACCGACGTAGACGCTGCGAATCATGATGTCGCTTTTCTCTTCGGCGTCGACGACCGCTTCCTGCACGCATTTCATCGCGGTCTCGAAATCGACGATCTCGCCCTTGCGCACGCCGCGCGAAGGCGCCTGGCCGACCCCGAGAATCTTGAGCGTGCCGTCGGGCTTTCCTTCGCCCACGACGACGCAGATTTTCGAGGTTCCGATTTCGAGACCGACCATCAAGTTGCTGCTAGCCATTACCGTTGCCTTCCTGATTGAAACGTTGAACTGGAATCGCCCGTCGCACCGGCAGAGCCGAAGGGCTGGAGTGGAATTTGTGAACACCTGGGCTGTAAGGCAGCGCTTTCCTGATTGTCGGGTGCACCGCCTGCGCTTTGCGGATTTGCGGCTCGCGCGCCTCGGCGTTGCCTTCTTTCGCAGCGGTCTTCGCTTCTGGTTCGGATTTTGGTGCGGACCCCGGCTCCAGCTCGGAGATAATCTCAGAGGCCGGCTGGGCAAAAGTCACCGGCGTGTTGCGGGCCACGAGCAGGTTGACCGTTTCGATCGGGCGCTGCGAGTCGTCGCTGTAAACAAGGAGCTGCTCGAGCCGCTGCATCTGGCTCTGGAGATGGTCGAAGCCAAACATGACCTGGGTGTGATTCTTGTCGGTCACAAGCAGGCAGTAGCCTTTTGAAACATCGACTTCCCGGATCTGGAAACGGGTCTGCATGAAACTCGTCGTCGTCAGTCGGAGCAGCTCGAGCGCTGCCTTGGCTTCAAAGGAAACGACCGCTTTGCCGGGGACGAGCGCTTCGCTCGAGCAGCCCGTGACCAGAGGCAGGGCCAGATATTCCGGGAGCAGCTTTTTTTCCTTCATCAGGATCCCGCGCGCATCGACGAGGAAGGCGGCGTCGGAGACGAATGGATCGGCCACCGTTCTTTCGCTCGTGATCCAGGCGATCGGCTTGCGTTCCGTGATGTGAATGTCGATCTCGTTAGGCATCTTGCGCTCGACCTGCGCTTCATCGACCTGCGCCAGTTGTTCCAGCCGGTCGCGCACCTGGGCGAGATTAATGGAAAAGATGTTGAGCCCTTCGTGCAGCCCGCCGCTTTTCAGGATCTGATCGCGCTGCAGCGTGCCATCGGTCTGGATCGCGATCGTGCTCAGGCGGTATTCGGGATTATCGAAAAAGAAGCGTCGCAAACCAACGCGCACGCCGTAGTAAGATCCGGCGACGAGCGCGATCACGAGGGCAACTTTGGAAATGGCAACGAGGATGCGCCGGTTGCGATGATGGGAGGCGCGGCGGGCCCGCACCCTGACATCGAGCAAGTGCTGTTGCCGGCGCTGGCGCGAAGTGGAGAGCCGGCGGTTGGCCGTCCGGGGCTGATTTTTTGCCGGTTTCGCGCTCATTTCTTTGGCGGTCTCGCGGCCAGCGAAAGCTCGATGATCCGGAGGCAAAGCTGCGGGTAAGTGATGCCAGCAACGGCCGCGGCTTCCGGGAGCAGGCTCGCCTCGGTCATGCCCGGAATCGTGTTGATCTCGAGGACAAACGGCTCGTTCCGCTCTGAGAGTATCAGGTCGACCCGTGAGTAAACTCTCAGGCCTAACGACTGGCAGGCGAGCAGGGAGAGATCCTGGATTTTGCTCGTCAGATTGCCCGGGAGCGCAGCCGGGCAAACATGCTGCGCGCCGCCGCCGCCCTGCAGATTAAGAAACGGATACTTGTCGTTGAAATCGTAAAAGCCGCTCTTGGGAATGATCTCGAGGACCGGCAGCGCAAGGTCGCCCAGGACGCCGACCGTCAGCTCACGGCCGGGAACGAATTGCTCGATCAGGAGCTCGCGGTCGTATTTCGCGGCCTCGCGCAGGGCGGGCCCGACCTGGCTCTGTTCTTTCACGATGTAAACGCCGACCGTCGATCCCTGGCGCGGCGCCTTGATCACGTAGGGCAAAGGAAGCGAAGGCTGCTGACCGACGCGGATGACTTCCCAATGAGGCGTGTTCACGCCGTGCCGGGTAAACTTTTCCTTCGATGGAATCTTATCGAAGGCGAGGCGGCTCTCGGCCACTCCCTCCCCGGTGTATGGAACGGCGCGATCTTCCAGAATCCGCTGCACCTGGCCGTCCTCGCCGAAAGTGCCGTGCAAGGCGATGAAGGCCAGCTCGGTGTCGTCAGGCAAGGAGAAGCCGGCATTCTCGACGTCGACTTCTGTAACCCGCGCGCCTAACGAACGAAGAGCCCTGGCAACACCCGTGCCGGTCACGAGCGATACCGCCCGCTCGGAGCCGGGACCGCCTTTCAGGACCGCAATCCGTTTGCCTTTTAAGTCGATCATAGATTTCCGGGGAGCCCACGCGACTCGCCCCCAGCTTCTGCGCGCGGAACCGCGAGGCGGTTTTCACTTCTCGCCTCCGCTCGGGCAATCCGGCGAGTCGCCGGGTTGGGCGCGCGAGTCGCGTGCGTTCCCCAGAAGTTGCAGCCGTGCGTCATGCTTCCTCCCCGACAATTTGCACTTCCGTTTCCAGCTCGATGCCGCGCTTTTCGCGCGCGGTTGCCTGGATCTTGCCGATCAACTCCAAAACCTCATCCGCGGTCGCAGCGCCTTGGTTGACGATGAAGTTGCCGTGTACATCGGAGACAACAGCGTTTCCCACCCGCAGGCCTTTCAAGCCCAGTTCGTCGACCAGCTTTCCCGCCGGGCAGGAAGGCGGATTCTTGAAAATGCAGCCCGCGCTTTTCGCGCTCGGTTGGGTCGCGCGGCGCTTCTCCTGCGACTCTTCCAATCGCCTGACGATCTCTGCGGGCGATGATTTTTCGCCGCGAAAAACCGCCGAGACGGCAAAGTTTTCCTCCAGCGTTGGGACGTGCCGATAGTGCACTTCTATTTCCGCGGGCGTCTTTTCATGCACGACGCCTGCACGATCGAGATAACGCACTCGGACCACCTGATCGAAGGTTTGCCCGCCCATCGCGCCGGCATTCATCCGCAACGCGCCGCCGACCGCGCCGGGAATTCCTTCCATCCATTCGAAGCCGCCGATGCCGGCGGCTTTTCCAGCGTAGGCGATCTGCTTCAATTTCGCGCCGACCCCGGCGGTCACTTCGAGACCTGAGACTTCGACTTTGTCGAACTCGCCGCCGCTGGGATGCAGCACGACGCCGCGGATTCCGCCCTCGCGCACAAGCAAGTTCGAGCCGCGACCGATGACGAAAAGCGGCAGATTTTCGCGGCGACAAAACGGGATAATTTTTGCAAATGCCTCCTCGGTTCGCGGCTCGACCCAGAACTGCGCCGGACCGCCGACGCGCAGAGTCGTGTGTTTCGAAAGCAGCTCGGACAGCCTAACGTCCCCTTCCAGTCCAACGATCTCCTTCAACCTTTCCGCGATGACCAGCTCGGCCGCGAGCCTGGCCAACTGCTCGTGCACATTGCCCGCGCCCAGGCTGAGCACGAGATCGCCCTCCACGAGCATTCGGGCGACGTCGCAATGCAACCGGTCGAGCCGCGGCTGATACGAGACCGCGGGATGACCGTGCGCTATCACCGCGTCCGCGATCGTTTGCCCGGTGATGCCGGGCAAAGCCGCCTCGCTCGCGGCGTAAACGTCGGTGATGACAACTCGATCCGCATCATCGAACGCTCCGCCAAATTTGGTCCGCAACGCTTTGGTGCGCGAATAACGATGCGGTTGGAACATCGTCAGGACGCGCCTGCGCCCAGCCGAGCGCGCGGTCGCGAGCGTGGCGCGAATCTCGGTCGGATGATGCGCGTAATCGTCGACCAGAAGAAAGCGGTCGCTCTCGTATTTGATTTCGAAGCGACGTCGCGCATGACGAAACGTGCCTAACGAATTGCTGATCTTTTCAAATGGAATACCAAGCTCGGTGGCAAGCGCGATTACCCCAAGCGCGTTGCTAACATTGTGCCTCCCCGGCACGTTCAGAGTCGCTTCGCCAAGCTTTTCGGCGTCGCGCCGCACCGCGAAGGTGGCCGCGAAATCGTGTAGCTCGATTCCGGTCGCGCGATAGCACGCGGTGTCGCTGAAACCGTAGGAGATGGCCAAGCGCCGCGCCCCGCAGAGGCGCACCGCGTGCGGATCATCCGCGCAGTAGAAGACCGTGCCTTTCGTCTGGACAAGCAGCTTTAGGAAAACCTCCTCGATCGCGGCGAGGTCGCGATAAAAATCGAGATGTTCTTCTTCGATGTTCAAGATGACCGAGTGCTCAGGCTGGAAGAGTTGCAAAGTGCCGTCGCTCTCGTCGCCCTCTGCGACGAAATATTCGCCGCGCGCATCCCAGTGCGCGTTGCTCCCGAGGATCGGGATTTCCGCGCCCACGTAATGCGCCGGATGCAATCCGCCGCCACGCAAAACGTGCGCTGCCATCGCCGCCGTCGTCGTTTTGCCATGCATCCCGGCGATAATGATTCCCCGCTTCTCGAGCATGATCGCGGCGAGCGCTTCCGCCCGGCGAATCACTGGAATTTTTCGCAGGCGCGCTTCGGTCAGGATCGGGTTCTCCGGCTTAATCGCGGAGGAAAAAATAATCAGCTCCGCGTCTTGCGCGTCTTCCGCCCGATGGGGCGACGAGAAACGCAAGCCAAGTTGCGCGAGTCGCTCCGTCTCGAGAGTGCGCGCCTTATCCGAGCCACGCACATCGTGCCCGAGCTCGAGGAGGAGCGCAGCGATGCCGCTCATTCCGCTCCCGGCGACGCCGATCAAATGGATGGCGTGCCGCTCGGTGGCGAGAAATTTCTGAAGATCGAGATCAGGCGGCAACGGCGTCATGTGGCTGACTGTATCTCTCCATCGTTTGAACGATCAAAGTTGCCGCGTTTTTTGGCGCGAGCGCCGCGGCCTGGGCGGACATGGCGCGGAGCGTCTCCGGATCGCCTAACAAGTCGCGAATTATCTTCGCCAGCAGTTCTCCGGACAACTCCGATTCCTTCAGGAGCAGAGCAGCTTTCCCTCTGACGAATACCTCCGCGTTGCGCGTCTGGTGATCGTCGGCCGCGTAGGGATAGGGCACGAGCAGGGCCGGCAAAGCGAAGAGGGCAAGCTCGGCCAGGCTGGAGGCGCCGGAGCGGGCAAGAGCGAAGTCGGCTGCGCTATAGACTTCCTCCATGTGGTGATGAAAAGCGAGGACGTGCGCCGGGATGTTCTCCCGCCGGTAATTATCCTCAAGCAAACGCGCGTCGCGACTGCCGGAAAGGTGAATCACCTGGAGCGACAGGCCTTGCAACGAAGGCATGGCCTTGATCAAAGCCTGGTTGATTCCACTCGCCCCCTGGCTGCCGCCCATCACGAGCAGGGTCGGGATACTCGGCTCGAGGCCAAGTTTTTCCAGTGCCTGGCGCCGATCGATCCGCGCGAGGCTGGAGCGAATTGGCGTGCCGGTAAACTCGGTCTTTGCCTTTGGAAAGAACTCCGCGCATTCCTTGAATCCGAGCAACACGGCACGGACAAAACGCGCCGTATGACGGTTCGCCTTCCCGGGAACGGCATTCGATTCGTGAATGAAAGTGGGAACGCCGCGCATCCGCCCGGCAAGGACCGGCGCGGTGGAAGTGAAGCCGCCCATCCCGAGGACGGCCTGCGGATTAAACTTGCGAAAGATCGAGCGGCAAAGCGACAGGCTCTCGTTGAAACGCCTGACGAAAGCCAGGATCGCAGGGGAAAAAGGCGAAGGCAGCGCGACGGTCGGAAGTTTCTCGTAGCGAAATTCAGTCCGTCCCTCGACCGCGAGAGTATCGACTTCCTTCTCCGAGATGAAAAGAAGCACCTCGTGCCCACGCGCCCGCAGCACTTCAGCCACGGCCAGACCCGGAAAGAGGTGCCCGCCTGTTCCGCCACATGCGATGACTGCGTTCATAAGATGCTCGGCGCTTGAGGAGCCGCCACGAAGCTCACTAAGGGCACGAAGCAAGGCCAGAATCCAAAGCCGACGCGATGGATTGCCCTGCGTGAACTTCGTCTCCTTCGGCGTGAAAATTCCATGTCAGATCCTCGGCGTGACGCGAACCCGCATCGCCATTTCCTTTCTCGTCGTAGGCTCGAGCACGCCCTGTCGGTAGATGTTTAAGAGAAGCCCAACGCCGAAAAGCGCCACCACCAGATTTGAACCGCCGTAGCTGACGAAGGGAAGCGGCAGGCCCTTGTTCGGCAGGAGCGAAGTTACGACCCCGATATTAATCGCGGCCTGGAAACCAATCAGGGAAACGATCCCGCTCGCGAGGAGCATTCCAAAGCGATCGCGGGCATGCAGCGCGATGATCATCCCGCAAACGATGATGAGAACAAAAAGAAAAACCACCAGCAGGCTGAAGCGCAGCCCAAGTTCCTCCCCGACGATCGGGAAAATGAAATCGGTGTGCGCATACGGCAGGTAGGACATTTTTTGCCGGCCGTTGCCCAGGCCAAGGCCTTCGATGCCTCCACTCCCCCAGGCGATCAGGGCCTGCATCTGCTGCAAGCCCGCGCTCAGTTTGTACTGCTCGGGATGGAGAAAGGCGAGGAGCCGGCTGTTACGCTCCGCGATATGGGTCGCGAGATAAAGGATGGCGCCGATTCCGCCTAACGACAGCGTGCCGAGGAAGGCAAGATTGGTCCCGGCGATGAACATGACGACAAAAGAAGTCGCCCCAAGCAGCACGGTCGTCCCGAGATCGACCTCCGTGATAATGAGCGAGATGAGCAGGCCGACGATCGCGAACGGAAAAACGAAGCCGCGCCAGAGCTGTTTGCTTTGCGTTTCATAACGGGAAAACCAAAAGGCGAGAAAAAAAACCGCGGCGATCTTGGCGAACTCCGACGGCTGACAGGTGATCCCGTGAAACTCGAGCCAGCGCCACGAACCATTGATCTTGTGACGGAAAGGCGGGAGGAAGCAGAGCGCCAATCCGGCGAAAGCCACGGCAAACCAAATCCACCAGGTGCGCTGCCAGAAATGGTAATCGACGAGCGCGGCCACGACGCAGGCGATCATCCCGATCCCGAGCCAGATGGCATGGCGGCGGAGAAAATAATAGACGTCGTTGTGGCTGTCCCTGGCGAAGGCGCCGGTGCTGAAAAGGATCACGATGCCGAGGGCGAGCAGGCAAAGGACGGCAAGAAACAGGATATAGGCGCTTTTGCGATGCATTAGTCAGGTTGTGGACGCCGCCCGGCGGGCGGCCCGGCGTGAGGCTCCAGAAACCGGATTTCCCCGAGCGGTGCGTGTCATTCGTGGTTCGATTTGTGTTTCGCGGTCGCTTCCGGCTCCGGGATATGCAGCTTCTGGCCGATCTGGAGTTTGCGCGGATCAGTGATCTGGTTCAGCCCGAGCAGCGCTTCATACTTGACGTGGAAATGACGCGCGATCGTGACCGGGTTATCGCCTCTCACGACGGTGTAGATCTTGCCTGAATCCGCCACCTCCGAAGTCTTCGCCGCCGACTTGGGGGGGTCCGCAGACTTCGCCGACTCGGCGGCTTTGGCTGGCGCCTTCGTCTCGACCTTGGCGGCGACCTGCGTGATTTCGTCAGCCGCGCCTGGCGCGGATTCGGCGGCCGTGGCTGCTGAAGCCGGATCGGAGGAAACTGGGATGGCTGTTTCCGCGACGCTGCCGGTCACGGCCTCGCGCGTCTTGATCGTGTTGAAAGCTATGATCCCGGCGACGGCGACGATGTGCAGCAGGAGCACGATGAGCAGAGCGCGCGACAATTTCATGTTCGGCTCCGACATTTGCTCGTAATCCATCGCGTCGGGTAACCCCATGGCACGGGAGCGACGGGCGGTAGCGGCGCGCAGTTTCTTTCGCTTGATGATCGATGGCATTTTCATGGTCGTGGGTCCGGTAGCCCGCGCACGAGGGCGCGGAATTGATCGCCGCGGTCGGCGTAGCTTTTAAACATGTCGAAGGAGGAAGTGCCGGGGGAAAAAAGGACCGTCTCACCCGGGTGGGCGATCGCCTGCGCGCGCTCAACGGCCGCGCCTAACGACGAGGCGACTTCGCATTCCGTCGCCTCCCGCCAGTCGTGCGCGACGCGCGGCCCGATCTCGCCGATCAAAATCGCCCGACGCACTTTGCGCGCGACGAGCGGCGCCATCGAATCAAAGGCGAACCCTTTGTCCTTCCCGCCGGCGATGAGAACGATCGGCCGTGTCGCGCTCAGAAGCGCCTTTTCGAACGCGTCAAGATTGGTCGCTTTCGAGTCGTTGATGTAATCGACATTACCGATCGTGCGGATG
>JBOHXL010000110.1:0-9391 GCA_050736975.1 Chthoniobacterales bacterium
CGCTTATGTTGAGTACGCCGCTGTCGCCATTGTGCTGGATATCGACCGTGCCACGATCGGCCTCGATCGTGCCCTGCACGTTGGCGGTGCTGCTCGCGCCGGTGGCGGTGACGGTGATCGTGCCGCCGGGACCGGGCGCTTCCGCGTCGAGCAGGGCGAGCAGTTGGCCACTGTTGGGAATGTTGATCGCGACGCCGCTCGGCTGGCTGCTCGTCAGGCTAATGTTGCCGCCGGTGGCGCTGATCCGTCCCGGGTTGCTGTCGGTATCGTCGGAGGAGACTTCGATCGCGGAATTGACCGTGATCGCTCCGGTGGTGGTGATGGTGACCGTGCCGCCGTTGCCGAGCGGTGCCGGACCACCGAAGGGAATGGTTCCGCTCGAGGCCGTAATGCTGCCATCGTTAAGGGTAACGTTACCAGTGGCGTTAATCTTGACTGTGCCGCCGTTGCCGCCCATGGTGGAGTCTGTCGCGAAAGCTCCGCCGTTGGCCGTGATGCTGGCCAGATCGTTGGTCGAGCCGATCGTTAGGCTGGCGAGGTTGAGAGTGACGTTGCCGCCGTTGCCCGGATTGTCGTTGCCGAAGGTCGGACTTGCATCAAAGCCATTGGAGACGAGCGCCGGGAAGGTCGGGCCGGTGCTGACGATGGAAGTAGCCGTGAGAGTGAAATCGTCCGGCGTGAAGTTGATACTGCCATCGCTGCTGGCGCCGTCGGTCTGCACCTGCGCCACGTTCACGAGGTTGAGGTTGCCACCGGCCGTGATGGTATTAACGAAAACGGCGGGCTGACCTCCCCCAGACTGGGTGAAGGTGACGTCGGTGCCAGCGCTGATCTCCGTTGCGAAAACACTACCCGCCGTGATAGAACCGCCGGCCGTCGCGAGACTCGGCAGCGAGAGCGTTCCGCCGACCGTGATGTTGCCTCCGGCCGAGATCGTTCCGTCAACCTGGAGATCCTGCCCAACCACGATGTCACCGGTCGACGAGACACTGACATCGCCGAAGAGAACTCGATTGGTTCCTTCGATGATGCCGGCGATGAGCGACCCGGTAACGTTAATCGAGCCCGCACCAACTGCGATCGAGCCGATGGTCTCGCCGCTGTTGCGCAGTATGCTAAAGGTGGCATCGCCTGTAACGTCGAGGGCGTTGGTGGTCGTGAAACTAATGCTGGCGTCGCCCCCAATTGTGCCGCCGGTGTTATCGATCATCGCGGTCAGTGAACCCGCCGTCAGGCTTGCGGCCGAAAAGGTAATGGTCGCGTCGCCGCCAATTGTCCCGCCGCCGTTTCCAGCGCCGTTATCGTCATTCAAAATCTCGAAGGTGGCGTCACCTATGCTCGTTAGGCCTTGAACAATCCCAAAACCGATCGTGGCGGCTCCACCGATGCTTCCGCCGCCTTCGTTGGTAATCTGGGCCAGGAGCGTGCCAGCCGTGAAGTTATTCGCCACGAGTCCGATGGCGGCGTCGGAACCGATGGTGGAGGTCAGGGCTCCCATCGAAGTGCTATTGTCGATCTGCAAAACGGCATCTCCCTGAGCGTTGAGGTTGCCGGTAAGTATCGCTGCGAGTTCGGCGTTTCCACCGATCTGTCCGCCGTCCAGGTTGGAGATCAGGCCGGTGAAAAAGTCGCCGATCGTGACGTTGGCCGCGGTGAGGGAAACAAG
Source organism: Chthoniobacterales bacterium (assembly GCA_050736975.1). Classification (GTDB taxonomy): domain Bacteria; phylum Verrucomicrobiota; class Verrucomicrobiia; order Chthoniobacterales; family UBA10450; genus Palsa-1392. The sequence goes on from JBOHXL010000110.1 coordinate 1,667, forward strand.
GGCATCCTGGTTGATCGTTCCGCCGCCCTCCTCCATCCCGAGTATTTGATCAAAACCACCGTTCTGCATGGAGAACTGGAGGCCGCCCCCAGTCGTAATGTCGCCGGTCACATTGATCGCGGCCAGGGCACTCGCCATTTGTCCGCCGGGGGCTTGACTCATGCCCGCCACCAAATTTCCGCCGATGTTAGCGCTGGCGGCCGTCAGTGTCACCGTGGCGTTGCCGCCGATCGTGCCGGCGCCGCCGCCGTCGTCGCGGTCGGAAATGACGAGGGTTGCGTCGCCGGTCGTAGTGATGGCGCCGGTAGTGTTAACTAAAACCGAACTGTCGCCGTCGATTGAGCCGCTGTTGCGGTTATTGATCAGAAGATTGATTGCGCTGGCGCTCAAGCTCCCGCCCGCAGTAACTTCCAACGAAGCGTTACCAGCAATGCTTCCTCCGTCGTTGTTCGAGATCGTTAGGCTTAGACCGTCTCCGCCGTTCAGGGTAATGCTTCCGTCAGTCGTCAGCTGTCCCTTTGTGGTCCCAGTCAGGACGCCGCCTTCGGAGTTATCGAGATTGATGGTGAGACCATTATTGCCCGTGAGGTCGCCGCCTGCTTGAAAAAGAAGGTTCAGCTGGGAGCCGGAGACATTGGTCTCAGTCACATTAAGCGCGTTATCGAAGAGAATGCTCCCCTCCGAAGCGAGAGCGAAGTAGGTCGTGCCCGAGACGGTGGAATCGAAAGTGAGAATCGAGCCGGCGCCGCGCGCGTAGATGCCCAAAGCCGCAATATCCTGGAATTCAAGGTCGGATGTAAGGGTGATCGAGCCGTCCTGCGTGGCAAGGAAAAGCCCATCAAGTCCACTGAAGGTAAGGGTGCCGCCGGGCGGCCCCGAGGTGATATCACCTACGCTGATCAGCGCGAGATTCGTCGGACCGCCGTTCGCGGTCGAAATCGTGGGATTGCCGATCAAACTCAAAGCGAGAAACTTCAGTGCTGCCAGCGGCAGATGAGTACTGTTGGCGCCAAAGAAAGCATCTAATCCGATCTCCGTATCAAAGGGTGAGGTCGCGGTAAAAAGCCAGACCGAAGCCGGGCCATCCAAAGTCGGGCCGCGATAGATTGTGCCGTAATTTGTGATGCCATTAGTGGTGATGGTGGGGTCCGTCGTGATGGTGGTTCCGCTGCTGATCACGTAGGGAACGGGAGAGGAGATAGCCGTGGGAGGCCCGTATTTGCCCGGCGTCGGTGACACAGTTGGGGAAGGACTGGGTGACGGCGACGGTGACGGAGTTGGGGATGGGGTCGGGGTTGGGCTGGGCGACGGACTGGGGGTAGGTGTAGGTGTAGGCGTGGGTGAGGGAGTAGGAGTAGGAGTTGGCGGCGGAGGGGGAGTCTGACTGGATCCAGGTGGGGGTGTGGGCTGACGTTCCAAGTTGGAGTTTGCCTGATTAACGATGTCGCTGTTGGTCGGATCGAGCAGGCTCACGGCGGTGCCGCCGCCGAAGATGACGAGGTTGGTCTGAATCAGCCCACCCGCGCTTTTCTCCTGGGTTTGGGTGTTGATCGCGCGGGCAATGAGGTCGTCGCTCGGGAGGGGAGCGAAGCCGGTGATCAAGAGGGAGGTTTGCATGAGCCGCTTCAAATCGACATCGACCGGGTCAGGCAGGCCTTTGCCGTTTGGATTGACAATCAGCATCTGGCCGGCGTGGACCAGGACCGATTCGCCGAGATGGTTGTTGCGAAAGATGCGCCCGGTGCCTTCGAGCACGATGAACTTGATGTAGGCATTGGGATGGAACTCGAGCATGATGGTCGTGCCGGTGATGGCGGCGGTAATGGCAGCGGTGTTGATCTGGGCGCCGCCGGCATTCTTTGGGACACGCAGGAGCATGGCGCCGCCCCCCAGCTCGAGCTTGCGGGTGCCTTGGTTAAAACTGAAGATGGTGTTGGCCCCAAGGCGGGCGAGGGTTTGATCGGTAAAGGTGAGTTCGGCGCGCGAATCGACCCCGGTGCGCAACGCGGTTCCGTTGCGCACTTCATCGCTCACGTGCGCCGGGCGCGGCGCGGCCTGTCCGGGCAGGAGGTTGACATCCTTGATCACCTGGCTCACCCGCGCTTCCTTCAACTGCGCGGCGTCCACTTGCGCAAGGAGCTGATTGAAGAGCAGAAATGCGATCGCGCACCATCGGGGAGGAGTTTTCAAGGCGTAAAACCTGAAGGAGCGGGATTGCGAAATTGAGCCTAACGAACAAAAGTGCTTTTTCTCCATGACGTTGTCGAGAGTGATCTTGATCGTGCCGAAAGTACCGCCGTGCCTGCGCGAAAAGCCCAGCCTGCTTGCAGGCGCGCCCCGCGTCTGTTCACGAGGCTGCTTTTCTGGCAAAAGGCGGCGAAAAGGTCAAGCACGAAGTCGCCCCTGACTCAAGGGAGGTAGTGTTCGTCAATTGTCAATCGCTGACGGCCGCGAGTTGCAGCCGGAACCGGTGACTCCGGTCGCACGCGGCTGCGGCGTTGCTTGCCCTGTCGGGATCACCGATCCCGGCTAAAACTCAACGACGTCTCGGATCAGAATTTGAAGCTGAGCGTAATGCCGCCGCCCCCATTGAAGACCTCGTACTGGAAGACGCTGTGGTTCGATTGGTTCGCAACGTAAGTGGTGATCGCACTGATGGTGAGCCAGTCGCGGATGCGATAGTTGGCGCTGAGGGAGACGATCTCACTCACATCGGTGCGTCCGCCGGAGTCGTACGGGCGGACGACCAGATGTCCAGCGGCGTTGATCGAGAAACTGCGGCTCAGGTTGACGGAGTAACCGACATAGGCTCCAAAGTCGTTTCGCTGCGGCGGACTCGGGGTGGCATAGAGGCTGATGCTGGCATCCGCCCCGACGGAAATCTGCTGGGCGCGCCCGATCGGGATGGGTAGCTCGGCACTGAGCCCAAGCGCGACATCGGAGAAGAAGTCGTCGAAGTTACTTGTCCCAGTCAGGCGATTGTAATCGAGGTTCGCGCGCAGGGCGAGGTTGTGCAGCTTCGGCACGTAATAGGCCAGGCCGGCAAGAACGTCGAAGCTTGCGAAATTGAAACTGCTGAAATCCTGATAATAGAAAAATTGCTGCCGAACGGAAAACTCGCCGTAGAGAGTCTTCTGGAATCGCGGTGCGTAAGTGAGGCCAATGACAGGAGCGATAATGACATCACTGACCCGGCCTCGATCGACGAGCGCAACGTTGGAGGTGTAGTAAATTGGGACACCTGTTTCGAGCGTGAAGGGCTGATATTGCTCGACCCGTTTCAAGATTGCCTGCTCGCCCAGGTCGCTGTCGTTAGGGCTGGCGGCGGCGTAATTTTGATCGACCCCGCTAGGGGTGACATTTCCGCCGGGTTGGGTGAAGGTCGTCGACTGGCTCGTAAGCAGCCGCGCCCGATCCGCATCGCTGGTTTGCGCACGCGCAGGAATTGCGGCGGCGACGACGAAGGCGGGAAGGATAACGAGCGGGCGAAGGAAAGACGCGGATTTCATGAACGCGTCCGTTCTAGGGGGCTGGCCGCTCGGGAGTCAAGCCTTTCCCCGAAAAAAAGCCGCCGGCGGGTTGGGCTTGTCCTAAGCGAAGGGCAGGTTCGCCTTGATTCGCGCTACGTCGGTCTTGTCGACCAGGGCCGATTTCGCGAGCTGTCGTTTGCTCTTGGCGTTCTTGGCCGAGAGGAGGTGCCGGCGCTTGGCATGCGAGCGCAACACTTTGCCAGTCCCGGTAATCTTGAACCGTTTGGCGACGGCTTTTTTCGTCTTGCTGCGCGCGATCGGCTTCGGCATAAGGCGCGGAAGATAAGCACGTCGCCCAAGGCTGACAACCGATTTTCTATTTACCGCCCGGCGAATCCGACCATCGTTCCCCGATGGAAAACCAAAATCCGTCGGCCCCGCAGGTCGTGATCATTGGAGCCGGCTTCGGCGGACTGGAGGCGGCGAAGCACCTCGGCAACCAACCGGTTCGTGTGACGGTGGTCGACCGGACGAATTATCATCTTTTTCAGCCGCTGCTTTATCAAGTGGCCACGGCCGCTCTCTCCCCGGCGGATATCGCGGCGCCGGTCCGCGGGGTTCTGGGAAAATATGAAAACCTCGAAGTCATCCTGGCCGAGGTGCAGTCGATCGATGTCGCAACGCGCACAATACGGACGGCGGAGCACGAGATGAGATACGATTACCTCATCCTCGCAACTGGTGCTCGGCATTCCTATTTCGGCCACGAGGAATGGGAAAAACTCGCGCCCGGGTTAAAGAGCCTCGAGGATGCGATCGAAATTCGGCGTCGCATTTTGATGGCCTTCGAGTTCGCCGAGAAAACGACTGATGCGGAGGCGAGGGCGGCCGCGATGAACTTTGTCATTATCGGCGGCGGTCCGACCGGGGTGGAAATGGCGGGAGCGATCGCGGAGATCGCGCGCGAAACATTGGCGAAAGATTTCCGCCATATCGATCCCTCGACCGCGCGTGTCATTCTGGTCGAAAGCGAGAAGCGCGTGCTGGCAGCTTATCCGGAAGACCTGTCGGCCAGCGCGCTCAAACAGCTGCAAGAGCTGGGTGTCGAGGTGATCACGGGGACGCACGCTGAAAACCTGACGGAGAACGGCGTGGAAGTGGCCGGGAAGTTCATTCCGTGCCGGGTGAAAATCTGGGCAGCCGGGAACGCCGCTTCAGCGGTCGGCAAAACGTTAGGCGTGCCGGTCGATCGGGCCGGGCGAGTCATGGTACAGGATGATCTGACGATTCCGGGGCATCCCGAAGTGCAGGTGATCGGCGACCTGGCCAACTTTAACTCCAAGGATGGAAAACCATTGCCGGGCGTTTCGCCGGTCGCGATTCAAGAAGGACGACACGCAGCGAGCAACGTCCTCCACATGGTCGCGGGCGCGAAGCCACAGCGTTTCTATTACTGGGACAAAGGCAGCATGGCCACAATCGGCCGCAATCGCGCCGTGGCCGACTTGAACTTCGTCCACTTCAGCGGCTTTCTGGCCTGGCTCGCGTGGCTCTTCGTGCACATTATTTATCTGGTTGGGTTCCGGAACCGGATCGCGGTCTTGTTCCAATGGGGCTGGGCTTACCTGACGTTTAACAAAGGCGCCCGGCTCATCACGCGAAACTTTCAAGCCGAACAACGGCCGTTGGGATGAGGCGACAGCTTGAGCAGAGGAAGGGCACGAACATCACGAGGCAAGCACCTATCCTCCGGCTTTCACGTCCTTCGTCGTCTTCGTGGTCTTAATGATCATGCGATCCAGGCACCTTCTCCCAAACTTGCGCATCGCCGTCGTCGGTTCGGGAGCGATCGGGCTTTATTACGGCGGAAAGCTGGCGCAATTCGGACGCGACGTTCATTTCCTTTTGCGCAGCGACTACGAGGCCGTGCGCAAAAACGGACTGCGCATCCGGAGTAAGAGCGAGAATATTCACGTGCCCAAGGTACACGCCTATCGCTCGACGGAGGAGATTGGGGCGTGCGACCTGGTCATTGTCGCGGTCAAGACTACCTCGAATGCAGAGTTGCCGCCGCTTGTTTCGCCGTTGTTAGGCGAGAAGACGATGATTTTGACTCTGCAGAATGGACTTGGGAATGAAGAGTTCCTCGCCGAGAATTTTGGCGCCGAGCGCCTCCTCGGCGGTCTTTGCTATATCTCTCTCCACCGCACCGCGCCGGGTGTGGTTGAGCGCTTTGATGCCGGGCGCCTGAGGATTGGCGAATATCTCGGTCATCCGCGGCCGCGCCTCCACGATATCTCATGGGAGTTCAAACGTTGCGGCGTCGTTTGCACCGTGGTGGCAGATCTGGCACTGGAACGCTGGCGTAAGCTCGTCTGGAACATCTCTTTCAACGGGCTCTCCGTGGTGGCTGGAGGACTCGACACGGCCGCAATTCTCGCCGACGAGGGCTTGCGCCAGCTGACCGTGGAGTTAATGAACGAAACGATTGCGATCGCCAGGATCGAGGGACATCGCTTGTCGACCTCGATCGCGCTTGAGCAGGTCAGGCAAACCGAAACCATGGACGCTTATAAGCCATCGACCCTGATCGATTACGAGGTGGGCCGGCCTCTGGAAATCGAGCCTATCTGGGGTGAGGCGCTGCGGCGGGCGCAGGCTGCGGGGATGGCCGCGCCGCGCCTCGAGATGCTTTGTCGATTGCTCAGGTCGCTCGATCAGACGCGTCGGAAATGACTTTGCCCGCGATCGCAGTGCAGAACCGGCAGCGCGCGATCGCGCTCGACCCGGCTTCGCTGGCGCGCTTCGCGGACCGTGCCTTGTCTTTGTGCGCGGCGGAGGAGGGGGGTGGACTAACGGCTCTGGAAGAAGTGAACGTCCTCTTGGTATCTGATCGCAGGATGAGCGACCTGCATCGCCGCTTCATGCAGATCAGGGGACCTACCGATGTGATTACTTTCCAGCACGGCGAGATATTCATCAGCGTCGAGACGGCGCGGCGTCAGGCCGCGAATTATGGGACTTCGCTCGAGCATGAGCTGCGCCTGTATCTCGTTCATGGCTTACTCCATTTGCAGGGGTTGAGCGATCACGAGCCGTCGGCAAAGCGTCGGATGCAGCGCGCCCAGGAGAAAATTGTGGCGCGGGCTTCCCCTTGAAGCTCGAAGGTTTGGCCCGGGAGTATCTCGTCCCTCAGGATTGATTCACCCCCCTGTGCGTGGTATAATCGATGTTATGCTTTGGCTTGCCCGCTTATCGATTTTGCGATGGTTGCCGGCCGGGGTCTGAAGGCCGCGGAGGTTCGTCGTTTATGCCAGCTTTTCGGGAGATTTCCGGTGCGGTGGAAAGCCCGGCAGTCACCGAGGAAACCAGGAGCAAAGAAGCGGTCGACTTACCTTGGAATGTGGTCGTGCATAACGACCCGGTGAATTTGATGAGTTACGTCACGATGGTCTTTCAAAAGGTCTTTGGTTATCCAAAGGAAAAAGCCGAGGTGCACATGCTGGAGGTGCATCACAAGGGACGCTCGATCCTCTGGAGCGGAGTGCGGGAGCGCGCTGAATTATTCGTTCAGCAATTGCATGGTTACCTGCTCCTCGCCACCATCGAGCGGGTAAAGTAAAATGGAGGTTTTTCGCAACAACGGCGCACTCGAGATCAGCGAAATCGATCCTTTTCTGGCGGAGCTGATGCGGCAGATTCCGGCCAGCACCAGGCCGGAAGCCGCCTCCCCGGCCGAGGAGCGGCTTTTCAGTCCGCCGGCTGACCCGGGCGAGAAGGAGTTTTGCGAGGAATGGAAACTCTATGTCGGGCCGGGGCTGCGCCGTCATTTCCAGAGTGCGACCGAGATTGTCGAATCCGATCTGCGTCAACTGGAGGAAAAGGAGAAACCATTTGCCAACCGCGCCCTGCGCATTCCGCATGAACACTCCGAGGCTTGGCTCAACGCCCTCAACCAGGCGCGTCTCGCGCTCGCAACGAAGTACGATTTCACCGAGGCGGAACTGTGCGATCACTATCGCTCGCCAATTGGTTCCCGGCGCGACCTGAGTCTTTTCCAGGTTAACTTCTACGGGTTCCTCCAGGAATTCATCCTGCGGGAGATGGATTGCGGTCCCGTCTCGCCTAACGAGTGATGTTATGGCAGGGAGCTAGAGGCTATCCGGAAAGTAGGGAAGGGTCGCGTGGTGATCGATTTTGGCGCTGGCCGAGGCCCGAGCGAAGTGGCTGTATCGGTTTTGATACTGCCCGAGCG
>JBOHXL010000111.1:0-6954 GCA_050736975.1 Chthoniobacterales bacterium
CCACGAAACGGTGTAGTTCCGCTGCGGCCGCGAATGCGACCGGTTCCTCCGCCTCGATCACGGCAGAAGGCTCGCGCCCGCGGCCAGGCGACCGGCCGCGGGCAAGAGAAATTTTTCCCCTCGGTACGAGTCGTTAGGCTCGCCGGAGTTCGTTAGGCGATCAGGTGCTCTTGAGGTGACCGGAGACGAGCTTGGTCATCTCGAACATGCTCACCTGGCTCTTGCCATTGAAGACCGGCCGCATGTTTTCGTCCGCGTTGATCTGCGTCCGTTTCTTTTTGTCCTGCAGGCCGTTCTTCTTGATGTAGTCCCAGAGCTTCTTGGTCAGTTCCGAGCGTGGCAGCGGCTTTGAGCCAACAATCGCGGACAGTTTTTCATCCGGCTGAACGGGCTTCATGAAAGCTGCGTTCGGTTTACGTTTCGAGGGTGTTTTTTTCGCTTTGGTTTTGGGCATAGACGCTGATTAATCGTTGGCTTGCGCGAGAGCAATACTAATTTTTCGCCTCTGAAAAATTTTTTTCGACTGCGTCCGGCGCACGGCGTACCATTATTGCCGCCAGATCATCCGCCAAAGACCGGCCACCCTCCGGTGTCTGGCGCAGAATGCTCTCGAGCAACTCCGGAGCCGTTTCACTCGCTTTGCTCAGCAGCGCCTCCAACCGGGCCGGGTTCCAGCTTGCGGCGTCCCTTCCGGAAGCAGGGTAGAGCCCGTCGGTGTAAAGAAAAAATCCGTCGCCCGACTGCAACGCGATCGTCGTTTCCTCGAAGTCGGAACGCTCGAGCAAACCCAGCGGGGGCGCGACTGACCTGATTGATTCCGCAGCCGCCCCGTGTCGCGCGACGATGAGCGGTGGGTGCCCCGCTCCGACCACACTGGCGCGACCGCTCGCCGGGTCGAGCGCGACGCACATCGCGGTCATGAAGGAGCGGGCGCCAAAGATACTGCGGAAATCATTGTTCACCGCTTCCATGATTTCGGCCGGCCCTGCGTGCTCCGCGCTGCCGTGGTGGAAAAGCAATTTCGCCAGCGTCGTGAGCAAGGCCGCGGCCGCGCCATGCCCGGTCGCATCAGCGATCCAGAACAGGGTGCGCCGGTCCGCCATCTTGAGCCAGCCATAGATGTCGCCCCCTACCTGGATGACGGGTCGATAAACCGCCGCGACTTCCCAGCCCGGCAAGGGAGGCGGTTTTTGCGGAATGAGCGATTGCTGCGTGAGGCGCGCGGCCGCCAGGTCGCGCTCCAGATTTTCGCGCCACGCTTCCAACTCATCATTCTGCTGTTGCAATTGCCGGCGCAGCGATTGCAGGCGCAGTTGCGTTTCGATCCGCGCCCGCAGGACCGGTAGACTGATGGGCTTCGCGACGAAATCATTCGCGCCCGCCGCAAGGCAACGCACCTCGCTCTCTTCGCCGCCCACGCCGGTCAACATGATGGTCGGCAATTGCGCAATGGCCGGATCGCTGTCCGCGCGCAAACGAGAGAGGACTTCGGTACCTTTCAACTCCGGCATATGGAAATCGAGGAGAAGAAGCGATGGAACTTCTGCGTGCACCATCTCCAGCGCCTCGCCACCGCTGGCACCCTCGCGGCACGCGTAGCCGGCTTCAGTCAGCGCCCGAATCAGAATTCGCCGGCTGACACGATCGTCATCGATCACCAGGATAACATAGCCGTTCTGCTCCATGCTTCTTCTGATTCGGAGAGGAGGTCCCGCGAATTTGTATTTTTGTCGCAACCCGCTGGGCGCCTGAACGCCGCAAATATTCTTTGTCACTCCCGACCTAATGAATTAGAAAATGGGCAGACCGACCAATGCCCGCAACCGTATGAAAAATTTGATCTCGCTCGCTCTCGTCACGGCGCTTTTTGTCGCTGCCTGTTCTGAACCTGAGCCGCCGCCACGGCGTCAGCACGCCACCACCTACCCAACCGGGCCGGAGACCCAATATCCGCCGGTCCAGCAACCCTTCCAGCAAGCAACGCCGACTCCGCCGCCGTCTGATTACACTGCCGCCCCACCGTCGCCCTCGCCAGAGGCGACTGCGGGAACAGTCAAGCAAACCAAGGGCGACATCCCTTACGGGATCCCGGTACCGAACAAGCCGGGCTTTGTCACCAGTCCCTACGCGCCCAACCAGGGCTACGTCGATGTCCGCGGTTTTCCGCCCGGCACCGAGGTGCGCGACCCCTACACGAACAAAATCTTCCTCGTCCCCTAACGAGTCGATTTTGCCTGGTCGAGCGTTGCTCTGAGATGGGCCAAGCCGCTTTCCCGCGGCTGCGCTGGACATTTGCGCGCAACTTGGGATTCTTCTCCTCGCTTGACTGGACGGCCAGCCGTCGGCGCCTCTTCAATTCATGGATGAACTTCGGATAAAACGTGCGCCGCGCATCGAGACGGAGATCACCGTTTCGGGCGACAAAAGCATTTCGCACCGCGCGGTCATGATCGCGTCGCTGGCCAATGGTCCCTGCGTCCTGCGCGGCTTTTCGCGCAGCGTCGATTGCATGAACACGGTCCTCGCGATGCGGGCCCTCGGGATCAAGATCGAACAGCCCGAGCCGGAAGTGCTCATCGTGCACGGCAAGAGGCGCAAGCTCGCCCCGCCGAACGAGGCCATTAACTGTGGCAACTCAGGCACCACTATGCGACTGCTCGCCGGCGTCCTGGCCGGCCAGTCTTTCCCGAGCCGGCTCGTCGGCGATGGCTCCCTTTCCAAGCGCCCGATGGGCCGCATCCTGGAGCCGCTCCGCCTCATGGGGGCGAAGATCGAGGCCGAGGGCGAACAGGACACGGCTCCGTTGCGAATCGAAGGCGCGCCGCTCCATGGCATCAAATATTCCCTGCCCGTGGCGAGCGCGCAGTTGAAGAGCGCGCTCCTTTTTGCCGGCCTTTTCGCCAAGGGAAAAACCACCGTGCACGAGCCGGTCCCGACGCGAAACCACACTGAGCTGATGCTCAATTATTTTCTCGTTCGCACCCACAACGACGAAGAAGGCGTGAGCGTCTTTGGCGAACACGTCCCAGAGTCGCGCGATTTCAGCATTCCGGGCGACATTTCCTCGGCCGCCTTCTGGCTGGTCGCGGCGGCCGCGCAACCGGGTGGTCACCTGCTCGTGAGAGACGTGGGCTTGAATGAAACCCGCACCGGGCTGCTCGGGGTGCTCGTGCGCATGGGCGCGAAGGTTCGCGAAGCGATCGAAGATGTCGATCAGGTCGAGCCACGCGGCATCGTCGAGGTCACGGGCGCGAACCTGAAAGGCACCGTCATTCAGGGCAAGGAAGTCCCGCAGCTGATTGATGAACTGCCGATCCTCGCTGTTGCCGGCGCGCTCGCCCGTGGCACGACCATCATTCGTCAGGCCCAGGAGTTGCGCGCCAAGGAAACCGATCGGATCGCCGCCATTGCTCACAACCTGCGCTCGATGGGCGCACAGGTAGTCGAGCTAAGCGACGGTCTCGAAATCCACGGCCGGGCTCCGCTCCACGGCGCCCGGCTCTCCAGCTTTGGTGATCACCGCATCGCCATGGCCTTCGCAATTGCCGGCCTTTTCGCCGAAGGGGAAACCGTCATCCAGGATGTCGCCTGCGTTGCCACCTCCTATCCTGGATTCGAAAAAATGTTGGGCGAAATCGCCAACCCGAAAGGTTTTCGCACCACTACGCCGGTCATCAGCTCGCTTTCACACGCGCGAATCGAGGAGGAATAACCGCCGCCGCGCGGACGTCGATGAAAACACCGACCGCGCATACGATCATCGCGATCGACGGCCCGGCCGCCTCCGGCAAGAGCAGCGTCGCCCGCGAACTGGCGCGACGGCTCGGCTTTGTATATGTCAACTCCGGCGCGATGTACCGCGTCATGACCTGGCTCGTGCTCGAGCGCGGCATTCCGGCGGAAGACGCCGCGGCGATCGAACGCCTCGCGGAGAACGAGCCGCTCACCTGCGAGCTGCGCGACCACGATTCCGTCGTGCTGGTCGACGGCATCGATCCCGCGCCGTTCCTGCGGGAGGATCGGGTGAACGACAACGTTTCGACAGTCAGCAGTGTCCCACGGGTCCGAGAGATCATGGTCGATCACCTCCGTCGCTACGCGGAGACGAACGACCTCGTAATGGAAGGTCGCGACATCGGTTCGGTCGTTTTTCCTGCGACGCCCTTTAAGTTTTACATCGACGCTTCGCCCGAAGTTCGTTTGCGCCGACGCGAGGCGCAGGGCCAGCGCGACCGCATCAGCGCGAGGGACGCGGCGGATTCTTCGCGGCGCGCGTCGCCCTTGATCATCGCGGAAGACGCGCACGTTATTGATAGCTCCAACCTGACGATCGACGGCGTCGTGGGAGAAATCATCGGCCGTTTGAAACGCAAGGGCCTGACGATCGCGCCGTGAACCCCTGGTATTTCGCGGTCTACCATCTCACACGCCTCGTCGCGCGAATCTTTTTCCGGTTTCGGGTCATTCATCCGGAGCGCGTCATTCAGGACGGACCGGTCATTCTGGCGATGAATCATCAGAGCTATCTCGACCCGCCTCTGGCCGGCATCGGCTGCCAGCGCGCGATTTATTTCCTCGCCCGCAAGACACTCCTCGATGGGCCATTCCTCGGCTGGATCTTGCCCAGGCTCAATGTTATCCCGGTCGACCAGGAAGGCGGCGATCGCAGCGCGCTCAAGGCGATCATTCGCATCCTGCGAGCGAATCATTGCGCCCTCGTTTTTCCTGAGGGCTCGCGCACGCTCGACGGAAATCTGCAACCGCCGCAGCCCGGCATTGGTTTTGTCATCGCGAAAACTCTTGCCCCGGTCGTGCCGATGCGGATTTTCGGCGCGCACCAGGCTTTGCCCCGTGGCGGCGGAAAATTGCGCCTTTGCCGGATCACCATCGTGGTCGGCGAACCGCTTCGTTTCAACCCTGTCGATTTCGAAGGCGGCGGCCGCGAAGCCTACCCTCGTCTCGCCCGTCGCGTCATGGACGCGATCGCCGCGTTACACCTGGAATAATTCGCCGGCGCATAGACAAAACAGGGCGGTTTGCCACCCGGCGGCCACCACCGATATTCCGCGATGGATTTGCCCGGACCGCCAACCCACTCCGCAGGCGCAACGCGCGCCCCGGCGAGCGGATTGAAGCACATGCTCGCAATCCTGGTTGTCTTCGCTCTTCTCGCGGTCTACGGACAATCGGAACATTTCCGGCGAGCGCGCACGGAAACGGCAACGGTCGTCCCCGCGCTCGACCTTTCGCCTAACGAACCCTAACGAATCAAAGACGCGGCTATCCGTCCGGGGCCGGGTATCCGCGACGCCGGAGCAGTCCACGGCCACTGCCTTCCCGCGGCTTTGGAAACTCCGCTCCGCGTCACCGCCTAACGACAATGCGGGCCAGACCGGGACAGGAAGAACGCGGCACGAAGAAAGCTCGGAGGGGCAAAGCCGGCCTTAGGCCCAACGCTTCCGCTTCGCCGGCCAGACGCCAGCCCTAACGAGTTTCTTCCGCCAGCTTGCGCGCGTAGGCCAGGGTGTCGATCGTGTCCGGTGTCTTGTCGCGCCGGATCGCCTTGATGCGCGGAAAACGCAAGGCCAGGCCGCTCGGATGGCGTGTGCTCGGCTGAATGGAGTCGAAGGCAATCTCCAAAACGGTGTCGGGTCTCACCTCCAGATAGCGACCGTGATCGCTGATCGCGTTTTTGCGAAAGTGCGCGGTCAACTCCGCGATCTCGACATCCGTTAGGCCGCTATAGGCTTTACCGATTGGGAGCAGTTGGCCACTTTCCTCGTCCCGCACGGCAAAAGTGTAATCGCTCAGGACCTGATTGCGCTTGCCATGCCCCCTCTCGGCCGCGACCACGACCACGTCGAGCGTGGTTAGCTCCTTCTTTAGCTTGAACCAGGAGAGGCCGCGCCGGCCTGGAGTGTATTGGCTTTCCGGATCCTTGATCATCAAGCCTTCGTGCAAACGCCGCCGCGCCAGTTGAAAAGCCGACTCGATTTCCGCGGCCGATCCAGCCGCTGAAACTTCTGCGATTTGAAACTGCGCCGGCATCGTTAGGCCGTGGAGCAGTTCCCGGCGTTCGCGCAACGGCGCCTTCAGGAGCGAGCGGCCATTAAGCCAGAGCACATCGAAGGCGACAAAAACCACCGGCACGTCGGCCGAAGCCGCGGCAAAGAGATCGGCGCTTTCGCCTTTTCGTCCAAGCCGTTTTTGCAGGTCGAAAAAAGTCAGTTTGCGGCCGCGCTCGAAGGCCATGATCTCACCGTCCAGAATGACGTCGGAGTCAAATTTTCGCGCTTGCTGCGCAAGCTCCGCGAACTGCCCGCTGATCCGGTGCAGGTCGCGGGAGAAAAGTTCCACCCGATTGGCATCGCGATGCAATTGGGCGCGGATGCCATCGAACTTGTCTTCCACGTATATCACTGATTCGTTAGGCGCTTTCGCCACAAAGCGCGTCCAGATCGCTTCGGCCGTCGCCTCGGGGCTGGCAAGCATGACCTTGATCGGACGAAACAAGGTCAGCTCGGCGCGATTAAGCTCGCGCCGGCAAGCGAGGAGCGCGGTCTGCCCGATGTCGCCCAGGAGCATATGGGCTTCCCTGACGTGATCGAGCGGGACGCCAAAAGCGCGCGCGATCGCTTCCTCGACCAGTCCTTCGCGCAGACCGATGCGCAGGTCGCCCGTCAGGATCTTGACCAAATATTGCGCCTCGAGGGGAGAGAGCCTTTGCAGCCGCTTCCGGAGCAGCTCGGTCTTGCCGGCCGGTCCGCGGGACTTGTGCAGCTCGCTGAAAAGGGCGCGGGCTTCGCCTAACGAAAATGGCTCCGGCGAGGTCCCCCCTTGCAGTGCCTCAAAGGCTGCCCTGCTCGCGTCGCCATGGCTGCTTGCGATGCGGCGCAACTCAGCGTTGCCGCGGCGGATGACTTCGAGGAGGGCGCGGTAGATGATGGTCCAACC
>JBOHXL010000112.1:0-3578 GCA_050736975.1 Chthoniobacterales bacterium
CTGGCTGCCGGATGCGATGGCCGGTCCGACGCCGGTCAGCGCGCTGATCCATGCCGCGACCATGGTCGCGGCGGGCGTCTTCCTGGTGGCGCGGGTCTATCCACTCTTTTCGTTAGGTGCAATTCACGGCGTTACGACTTCGCTCAGCGTGGTGGTCTGGATCGGGGTCATCACCGCGCTCATTTCCGCCTTCATCGCGCTCGCCCAGGCCGACATCAAACGCATTCTGGCCTATTCAACTGTCTCCCAGCTCGGGCTCATGATGGTGTCGTTAGGCGTAGGCGGAGTGGCCGCGGGGATCCTGCATCTGCTCGCCCATGGTTTTTTTAAGGCACTCCTCTTTCTTGGCTCGGGTTCGGTGATTCACGGCTGCCACGAGGAGCAGGACATCCGCAAAATGGGCGGCTTGCGCCGGCTCATGCCAGTCACTTTTCTCACCTATGCCATCGGCATGATGGCGCTCAGCGGGGTGCCGCTGTTTTTCTCCGGCGCCTGGACGAAGGAGGAAATCCTGCACGCCACTTCGCAGTGGAGCGCCTCGCGCCTCCCGCATTACCTCATGCTGGCGGGTGTAGTGCTGACTGCGCTCTATATGACGCGGCAGATCATTTACGTCTTCTTTGGGCCGCGCCGGGTCAGCGCCGAGCACGCCCACGAGAGTCCGCCGGTCATGACGTTGCCGCTCATCGTGCTGGCGGTTTGCGCGGTTGTCTTCAGTGTCGTGCTCACGCCAGCGTGGCCATGGTTGCACGATTATTTGCTGGGCGAACGGCCGGTTTTCAACCTTGCGCTGCTCATCCAGCCGGGGCTTTATCTCGCGCTCGTCCTGGTCGTGGCCGGAATTGGTCTCGGGGTTTTGATTTACCGCAATGCTCCCGAGATCGACCCGGTCGAGCGTGCGCTGCCGCCTCTCTTTCGGTTCCTCGAGAATCGGATGTGGCTCGATGAGCTTTACGACTGGACGATCCTTGCCTTCGCGCGCTTCGCCTCGCGGCTTTCCGATTTTCTCGACCGCTATTTCTGGGATGGTCTCGTCCGCCTTTGCGGCGCAGTCGGCGGGCTCTTCGCTGGCCTGACGAAAGGATTCGACGAACACGCGATTAACGCCGGGGTGAACGACGCGACCGATGTCATGCGCGGTTTCGGCCGCTTGATTTCGAGACGCCACACCGGCCAAATCCAAACCTACCTCGGCGTAATCGCCATCGGGATGCTGGCGCTGCTGATTCTCTACGCATGGCTCACCTGATTGCGGGATTGATTTACCTTCCGATTCTTGGGGCGCTCTTTGTCAGCGTCGCGCCGCAAAATTATGCCCGTGGCGTCGCGCTGGGAAGTAATCTCCTGACGGCGCTTTGCGCGCTGGTGTTGTGGCGGCACTTCGATCCGGCGGTCGCTGGGCTCCAGATGGTCGCGCGCCAGGCCTGGATCCCGGCCATCGGCGCGGAGCTGCATGTCGGGATCGATGGCTTAAGTCTGCTCCTGATCCTGCTGACTTCGCTGCTTTTTCCCTTTGCCCTGCTTTCGCAAAGAATGGAGCGCGGATTTTGTGCGCTGATGCTCGTTATGCAGGCCGCCCTCTACGGCACCTTCACCGCGCAGAATTTTGTTCTTTGGTTTCTTTTCTACGAAATGAGCCTGATTCCCAGCTTCCTCCTCATCAAGATCTGGGGGGGCCCGAACCGCGACCGGGCGGCGACAAAATTTTTCCTTTATACCTTTCTCGGCAGCGTCGCGATGCTGCTTTCTTTCCTCGGGATCTATCTCGTTAGGGGAACCTTTGACTTTGCCGCGCTCGCCGCGCTCGGGAAAGACGGCCTGTTGCCCGGGCGGCTCGGCTGGCTCGCCTTCGCCGGAATCTTCCTCGGGCTGGCCGTCAAGGTGCCGCTCTTTCCCTTCCACACCTGGCTGCCCGACGCTTACGAGGCCGCGCCCACCGGTGCCGCGATGGTTTTGACCGGAGCGCTCTCGAAAATGGGAGTTTACGGATTCGTGCGCCTGCTGCTGCCGCTTTTCCCTAACGAAGTCAGAATCGCCGGACCCTGGCTGCTTGGTCTTGCGGTTTGCTCGATCCTCTTCGCCTCGCTCGCGGCCTGGGCGCAGTCGGATTTGAAACGGATGGTCGCCTATCTCTCGATCAACCACCTCGGCTATTGCATGCTTGGTCTTTTTGCTGTGAGCGCGACCGCAGTTGTCCCGGCGGTCGAAGCGCAGGCCGCCTTGAGCGGCGTTTTTCTGCAGATTTTCAATCACGGCATCACGGCCGCCGCGCTGTTTTATTTTGTCGGACTGCTCGAGCAGCGGCGCGGCGCGCGCGGCCTCGGCGACTTTGGCGGGTTAATGCAGCGTACGCCACTGCTTTGCGGCTGGATGAGCGTGGCAATGTTTTCGTCGTTAGGCCTGCCCGGTCTCAACGGCTTTGTTGGGGAATTCCTCATCTTCAAGGGTTCCTTCGCGCTCGAGGCGGGCTACACCGCGGTCGCTGTGCTCGGTCTGCTCATCACCGCGATTGTTTTCCTGCGCGCGATGCAGGCGCTCTTCAGCGGGCCGCTGGCGGAAAGTTGCGGCCAGTTCCCCGATCTTCGCCTCGGCGAGAAGTGGATCGTTGTCCCGGTCGCGCTCCTCATGTTCGCGGTCGGCATTTATCCGCAGTTCGTTCTGAGCATCTTCAACTCCACCGTCACGCAAATGGCGCGATTGTTAGGCTGAAAATGAGCAAAGCAATCAACGAATATCAATTTTCAAGGTCACAAACTGTGACCCTGAAGCGAGGCGCGCGTCCAAAATGCCGTCCCTGCACTTTCATCGAAAAGGAAGTCACCATCCTCTCGGGCGTCCGGTGTGCATTTGCAGATGCCGGGGAGCGCACGCGACTCGCGTGCGGGCGATGGCGACCCCGCCGTCGCCAGCTTTTTCTGCCGTATCGGCCCTCTGATTTCCGAAGGGTTATCACAACGCGCTTTTCGGCCAGTCGCCGAAAAGAGCACGCGGGTCGCGTGCGCTCCCCAATCTGCCGCCGATGATTGCCTGGGCGATTTATCTCACCTTCACGGGCGCGGTTCTTGTGCTGCTTCTGCCGCGAGTTGTGGCGCGCTGGATCGCGCTCGCGACCGCGCTGGGCGGGCTTGCGATCGATCTGATCGCGTTCTTTGCGCGTCAGGCCGATTTTGCGCATTTCACGACGATCATCCGTCTGCCGTGGGTGCCGGCGCTCGGGATGAACTACCACCTCGCGGCCGACGGCATCAGCCTGACGATGACGCTCGTAACCGGGCTGACTGCGCTCGCCGCGGTGCTTTTCTCCTGGAAGATCGAAACCCGGCCTAACGAATTCTTTTTCTGGCTGCTTCTGGTGGTGGCCGGTTCCTATGGCGTCTTTCTCAGCGCCGATCTCTTTCTTTTCTTCGTCTTCTACGAGCTGGTGATCGTGCCGAAATATTTCCTGATCGCGATCTGGGGTTCGACCAACAAGGAATACGGCGCGATGAAGCTGACCCTCTATTCATTCTTCGGCGGCGCGCTCGTTTTCATCGGAATCCTGGCCGCTTATGTGACGGCCGGCTCGCTCGATCTTCCGC
>JBOHXL010000113.1:0-75121 GCA_050736975.1 Chthoniobacterales bacterium
GTAAATGGCGTCGTCTACACCGGCTGCCGCGACTCGCAATTGCACGCCTTGGAGGCCGCGACCGGGAAGGAAAAATGGCACTTCGACAACGCCCTCAGTTGGGTCATCAGCTCGCCCGCGGTCAGCGACGGCAAAGTCTTTTTCGCTACCTCCGACTCGAGTCTCTACCACGTGGTCGAAGCGGCGACCGGCAAGCCGATTCTGAAACAACAAGACAAAGCCTACATGTTTTCGTCGCCCTCGATCGCCGGAGACGTCGTTTTCATCGGCGTCCTCAACGGCACCCTCGAGGCGCGCGATCTCAAGACCGGCGAACTGCTCTGGGATTTCCAAACCGAAACTTCCAAGCAGAACCAAGGCTGGGTCCTGACCTCCGACCGCAGCTTCAACATACCGCTGCTTTATCACTCCGTCTGGCGCGAAGCTCCCCTCGTCGCGACCGAGCGGCAATTTGGGATCGGCGCGATTTTCTCCTCCCCGCTGATCGTGGGCGGCGTGGTCTACTTCGGCAGCACCGACGGCTACCTCTATGCGCTCGAATAATTCGACTTCGCTGAATCCAAACCGCGGACTCGCCGCATCCAACCAGCAAGCCACAGCCGGACGCCACCGCCACATTTTCACCGCCAAGTCACCAACCAGCTAACCGCCATGTTTCTCGAATCATTCTTTCAGGATCTCCGCATCGGTCTTCGCATGCTGGTGAAGGACAAGACGTTCTTCGTCCTGGCCGTCACGGTGCTCGCGCTCGGCATATGCGGCGTGACGACCCAATTCACCGTGGTCAATGCCATCGTGCTGCGCGGCTTCTCTTTCCCGCACCCGGAGCAATTGATGAACGTCGGCTTGATTGACCCGCAGGGGACGGACCAGAACAACAACTTCGGCAACGGCAATATCCCCTCGGCGCAGGACTATGAGGACCTGCGGGCCGGACAACAATCGTTTGCCCTGATGGCCGCCTATCTCAACGGCTCGACGATTAACGTCACTTACAAGAAAAATCCGCAGCGCTACACCGGCGGTTATGTGACCGAGGATTTCTTCAAAATCGTTGACGTGAAGCCGATCCTCGGTCGCGATTTCACCGCTGCCGATAACAAACCGGGCGCTGAAAAGGTGACGATCCTCGGCAACGAAATCTGGAAGCGTGATTTCAACGGCGATCCGCACATCGTCGGCCAGGCCATCCGGATCAACGGCAAAGCCGCCACCATCATCGGCGTCATGCCACCGAACTTTAAGTTCCCGCAGAACGAAGAGCTTTGGGTGCCCCTCTACAATGAATTCCCGCTCAAGCCGCGTGGCGATCCCTCCGGCATCGGGCCGCAGATAATGGGCCGACTCAAACCGGGCGTGACCCTCGACCAAGTGAACGCCGAGTTTGTCGGGCTGGCGAAGCGAATCGCCAAGGACAATCCGAAGACCAACGGTCAACTCACATCCGCCAGCGTCCAGCCGCTCATTAACGCTTTTACCGGTCCGCAGCTGAGACAGATCGTTTACGCGATGCTCGGTGCGGTCATCGTCGTCCTGCTGATCGCGTGCGTGAATGTGATGAACATGCAATTCGGCCGCTCCGCTTTGCGGGCGCGGGAACTGGCCATTCGCGGGGCGCTCGGCGCGACCCGCTGGCGCATCGTCAGGCAAATGTTGACGGAGAGTTTTCTCATCGCTCTTCTCGGCGCGGTGGCCGGTGTCGCGATGGCCTACTGGGCGGTCGATCTCCTCGTTCGCGTAACGAGCACGCCGCAATTCCAACTCCCGTATTGGATCCACTTCACGATCGACGCCAAGGTGCTTGGCTTTACGCTCGCCGCCGTCCTCATCGCGACGCTCGTTTCCGGGTTGGTGCCTGCGCTGCTCGCCGCTCGCGGAAACGCTTCCGAGATGATGAAGGAAGGCGGGCGCGGCAACAGCAGCCGGCTCGTCAACGTGCTCACCCGCATCCTCGTCGTCGGCCAGATCGCAATGACGGCCGCGCTCCTGATCGCTTCCGCGCTGCAAATCCGATCGATTCGCAACCAGGTGAAACTCGATTACGGCTACGATGAAAACGGAGTCTACACCGCGCGCATGGCCTTGTTTGAGGGGAATTATCCGACCGAGGATTCGCGCCGGCAGTTTTTTCTTCGCGCGGTTCGGTCGCTCCGCGCCAATCCGGCGTTTGAGAGCGCGGCGATGACCGATCGTTTCCGCATGACCTTCGACAGCTTCGGTCAGTATGAAGTCGACGGAAAAAGCTACGCCACGGATCGCGATCGGCCCAGAGGAAACTCCGAAGCGGTCTCAGACGGCTACTTTAAGACTTTGGGATTGAAGATTCTCGAGGGCCGCGATTTTACGCTGGAAGACAGCGATGCGAAACAACCGGTTGCGATCGTGAACGCCAGTTTCACGCGCAAGTATTGGGGTAACCAAAGCCCGCTCGGACACCAAGTCCGCCTTTACAATCCCGCCCAGCCGCAACCGTGGCGAACCATTGTCGGCGTCGTCCCCGACACGCTCATGCAGGGACCTTTCAATACCCAGGCAGATAGCGCCGGTTTCTACGTCCCGTTACTCGGGGCGAGCCCGGCGCCGCAATTCTGCACTATTGTGGTGCGCCCGCATCCGGGACAGGCGGCGAACACACTCGGACCTGCGCTGAGCAAGGCGGTCGCTCAAGTCGACGCCGATTTGCCGGTCTATTTCCCCGGCACTCCGGCGCGTTCGCACTATGAACTCCTGAGCGGGAATCGGCTGGTGGCATCGCTCTTCAGCATCTTCGGCGTCGTCGCCTTTATCCTGTCGGCCGTCGGTCTCTACGGCGTGATGAGTTTCTCGGTCAATCAGCGAACGCAGGAATTCGGGATTCGTATGGCGTTGGGCGCGGATGCAGCCCGGATTTTCAAAATGGTGATGAGCCAGGGCGCGTGGCAACTGGTCATCGGGCTGGTCATCGGGATCGGTTTCGCCGCGCTCTTCCTAGGAGTCATCGCGGCCGGGGCGTTACAAAACATCCTCTTCAAGGTCAACGCGCTCGACCCCGTCATCTACACCACCGTCGCCGCGCTCCTCACCGCGGTCGCAGCCGCGTCCTGTTTTGTCCCGGCGCGCCGCGCCACCCGGGTGAACCCGATGGTGGCCTTGCGAACGGAGTAGCGGAGCGTTTTCGCGCTCCACTTGCAGACCTTTCACGGCGCGCCGTAAACGGATGCGAAGCGTCTGCATTTGAACCGCAGCGCCGCTCAAACTAAGAAGTGATCGTGAGAATCGCCGCCGCCCAAATCGTCTGCAGCCTTGGCGATCCCGCCGCCAACCTGCGAAAGATCCGCGGCTTCGCCGTACGCGCGAAGGAAGCTGGAGCGGAGTTGGTCCTCTTCCCGGAAATGTCGGACACCGGGTACGCGATGCGAGTTATCCGGGAGCAGGCAAGACGTTGGAGCGAAGGAGCGGTCCCCGAATTGCAGAGCATCGCGCGCACACTTTCCCTTGCGATCATCAGCGGCGTTTCGGAGAAAGACGCCGGCGAAATCTACAACTCGCAAGTGGTGATCGATGCGACCGGAGCGATCGTGGCGAAATATCGCAAGACCCATCTCTTCGCGCCCATCGAGGAAGACAAATACTGCGCGCCCGGCCACGAGCTGGTCAGCGTGGCGCTCGGGCCATTCAAGTTTGGCCTGACGATCTGCTACGATCTACGGTTCCCCGAAATTTATCGCGCGCTCGCCGTCGACCAGGGCGCGAATGTTTTTGTCATTTCTTCAGCCTGGCCGTTTCCCCGGGCCGAACATCAGCGCGTTTTGGCGATCGCGCGTGCGATCGAAAACCAAAGCTATGTCGTACTCGCGAACCGCGTCGGCAAGGATGATGGCGTGCCTTTTTGTGGGTCCTCGGTGATCATCGATCCCTATGGTGTGGTCGTAGCGGCGGCTTCCGCCGAGGGCGAGGAGTTAGTTCTGGCGGAAGTTTCGCGCGAAGTGCTCGATGCGGTTCGGCAGCGGATGGCGGTCTTTGCGCATCGGCGGGCCGATCTTTACGACCGGCAACGCGACTGATGGCAGGTCGCTTTCGAGCGGCCATGGTTTTGTGAAATCTCTTCCCTGGCGCTTGTCGCGTGAAGAGTCTTGGAAAGCTGCCCGCCTTCGGGCAGAGTCACCGCATGGCTGAGGGAAAGCTCGCCCGTGGCGGTTTTCGTAAGGTCGCTTTGTTTTGCGCCTCACTCGCTCTCCTCTTCGCCTTGCTGACTTTCATCGGCTGGATCTTCGGTCTGCAACTTCTGGCCAGCGTCCGCGCCCGTTACATCCCGATGGCGCCGAGCACAGCTCTTTGTTTCTTACTTCTTGGGATCGGGATTGTTCTGCACTTGCAGCGATCCGATCTGCGCTGGATCCCGCGACTGCTGGCCACGGTTGTCCTGATCCTGGCATTAATAAAACTGGTGGAATTCCTCACCGGCCTGCGCTTCGGCATCGATGCCTGGTTTGTGCGCAATCCGGAAATGTTTGGGTCGGTGCCGACCGGTCGAATGGCGCCCATGACCGCGCTGGATTTTGTCTTCACCGGCCTTGGTCTGATTGCCCTAACGAGACCGGACACCGGGAAATGGGCGGGCGCCCTGGGAGCGCTCGCGACCGTGATCAGTGCGGTCGTGCTGGTCGGCTACTGCTACGGCACGCCCTTGCTTTACGGGGGCACGATCATTCCGGTCGCGCTCTCGACAGGGTGGGGATTTTTTCTCTGCGGGAGCGCGATTGTCGCTGCGGCCGGCGCGGAAGCCTGGCCGCTCAGAAGCTTTCTCGGTGACTCGACGCGCGCAGTGCTGCGGCGGGCTTTTGTCCCGGTCATCATCGCCGCCGCGCTCCTCAACGGCTGGGTCGGCACTGCACTTCTGAAACAGACGCGAACCAACCCGGCGGTGATTTCCGCGCTCGGTGCGCTCGCTTTTGCCGCTTTAATCACCGCTATCGTCTCGCAGGTTTCACGGGTTGTCGGCGGACGCATCGACCGCGCGGAGGCGGCGCGCAATCAAGCCCAGGCTGAGCTGCTGGCGCTGAACGCCCAACTCGAGGAACGGGTGGCGGAGCGCACGCGCGAGCTGCGGGAAAAAAATCAGCAGATGGCAGAGGAACTGCGCATGGCGCGAGAGCTTCAGGTCGCTTTGCTGCCGCAGCAGTTTCCAACTGTCCCGGCGGGCGCGACCGACCAGGAGAGCGCCTTGCGTTTTCTAAGCTTGTACTTTCCCACCGGCGACGTGAGCGGAGATTTCTTCAGCGTTTTTCCAGTGGGCCAAAAGGCGGCCGGCGTTCTGATCTGCGACGTGATGGGTCACGGAGTGCGTTCCGCGCTCATCACCGGGCTGATTCGCGGACTGGTGGAAGAACATGCCCGGCTCGCGGCTGACCCCGGGGAGTTGCTCACCCGCATCAACCGCGCCCTCACGATGATTCTCAAACAGGCCGGCACGACCATGTTCGCGACTTGTTTTTATGTCGTCGCCGATGTCCAGCGTGGAGAACTGCGTTTCGCGAACGCCGGCCATCCCAGCCCGCTTCATGTCCGGCGCGGTGGGGCCTCGGCCGAAAAGCTCGATGGCCAGGACGTGCGCGGCCCGGCGATGGGAATCTTTTCCTCGGTCAACTACCCGACTTCAACCCGGTCGATGGCCAAGGGCGACCTGGTCATGCTCTTTACCGATGGGCTTTTCGAGGTCGAGGATGCCACCGGCGCGTTTTTCAACGAGGAAAAGCTGCGGACGACCGTCAGCCGTCATGCGGCGCTGGCGCCGGAGGAATTTTTTGACCGGGTCCTGGCCGACATTCACAAGTATTCCCAACGCGACACTTTTGCGGACGACGTCTGCGTTGTCGGAATGCAGATCCGCTACACCGAGTAAAGTTGGTCGCAATGAAGGCAAGAGCACGGCGGATCAAGGTTAACGACCGGATGCAGCACAGTTACGAGTATCTTTTGACCAAGCCTGCCGGGAAAGATTTTGCTCCGGGCTTCAAACCGGAGCTGACCCCCAAGCAGATGCTGCGGCTGGGCGTGTTCGGCGGCAAGTATATGACTGATTGCGCGGCTGAGTTCCCAAACGACTGGTTTGCCAGGGCGAGACTTTGTCCCAAACGTCATAACCCAAAGCTGAACTTCTTTGGCGTCAACGCTTCCCAGCCCCTCTCCGTCTGGCGCGAGAATGGATGGATTTACCCCGAAGATCCGCGCGGCTGGTTTCAATGGTATTGTCGTTATTACCTTGGCCGGCGTTGCGCCGACGACGAGAGACAAATCAAACGCTGGCGGGCGGTCCGGCGCCATCTTGCACAGCTCAGGAAAAATTGCCGGCCCGGCGACCTCAACTGCCGGCCGAAGCAGCGCCAGGCTTTGTTGCACTGGGCCTACGATTCCAGAAAGATCTAAGACTCGTTAGGCCAGGACAGATGGCATTCAGGCCGCCCCGAGGCGGGCGCAATAGGTCGCATACATCGCGTCACTCACCTCCACCAGCCGCTTTTGAATTCCCTCCAGATATTGGTGCAGACCGTGCTCGAAAACCTCTCCAATCGTCACATAGTCGACCTCAGAGCGCAGCCGGCCGGAGAGCCGTTCCGCCTCGTTCGCGTAACGGCTTTCGTCGACTCCGGAGATGCGATGGAGCGCGCTGTCAAGAGAATCGACGCAGTAACGAATGGAACGCGGGAAATCACGATGGGTGATGAGAAATTCCGCCACTTTCCAGGGCGCGACCTGGCTGACGTAGAGCTTGCAGTAGGCCTCGAGCGCGCTGCAGGATTTTAGAACGGCCATCCACTGAATCGTATCGATGTTACCGCCGACCTTTTCGCCGGAGGGAAGCAGAATGTGATACTTCACGTCGAGAATGCGCGAGGTGCAGTCGGCCCGTTCCAGCAGCCTCCCGATCCGGATAAAATCCCAGCCTTCGCCGTGCGTCATGGTCGCGTCGGTAATGCCTTGAAAGAGATGGGAGCCGGCCGTAATGCGCTTGCAGAATTCGTGCGGACTCGTGCGCAACCGCTTCCTGGCCGATTCACTCTTCACAAAGAGGTAAAGCCGGTTGACCTGCTCCCACATCTCGCTCGAAATCTGTTCCCGGGTCGTGCGCGCATTTTCCCGCGCCAGGGAGAGGCAGGAGAAAATTGAGTTCGGGTTTTTCTTTTGCAGGGTAACGAATTCGGTGACCGATTTGCCGTCCGGCGTTTCGTAAAGGGAATCGAAGAACTCGGTTTCTTCGAGGGAGGCGATGACCGGGAGCCAGTGCGCCGCCGCTTCCGCCGCCGGCTGGTTCCCAAGGTCGAGCAAGAGCTGGAGATTGACATCGAGAATCCGGGCGTTGTTCTCCGCCCGCTCGACGTAACGGCTCATCCAGTAGAGAGAATCAGCGACGCGACTTAGCATGAGCAATCGATGACTCGCTCAACCGTGAATCGTGCATCGTGCATCGTTTGGATCGCGCAGGCGGCTACCCAGTGATGGAACGATTTAGCGGTTTGACGAATCACGCCGCTACCTCCTCCTCCACCACCCAGGTATCCTTGCTCCCACCGCCCTGCGACGAATTCACGACCAGGGATCCGCCCCGCAGAGCTACTCTCGTTAGGCCGCCGGGAATGATTGTGACCTTCTCGCCCGACAAGACATAGGGCCGCAAATCGACATGGCGCCCCTGGATCGAATCGTCGCAGAACGAGGGCGAGCGCGAGAGCGGCACGATCGGCTGGGCGATGTAATTGCGCGGGTTTTTCCGTATGCTTTCAGCGAATTTTTCCCGCTCCGCCGCGCTCGCCTCGGAGCCGATCATCATCCCGTAGCCGCCGCTTTCGTTGGCCGCTTTTACGACCAGCTCCGGCAGGTGCTCGAGGATATAGGTCAGATCCAGCTTGTCCGCGGCCAGATAAGTCTCAACGTTGGCCAGGATCGGGTCCTGATCGAGGTAGTAACGAATCATTTTGGGCACGAAATGGTAGACCACCTTGTCATCCGCCACCCCGGTTCCAATGGAATTGGCGAGACTCACCCGGCCGTGCCGATAGGCCTGGACGAGGCCCGGCACGCCGAGGGCGGAATTCTTCCGAAAGACCCGGGGATCGAGGAAGTCGTCGTTGATGCGCCGGTACAGGACGTTCACCGGCTGTGGTCCTTTCGTCGTCCGCATAAAGACGGAATCGTCCTGCACAAAGAGGTCGCGCCCTTCCACGATCTCGATCCCCATCGCGCGGGCGAGAAATGAGTGCTCGTAGTAAGCCGAGTTGTAAACGCCCGGAGTCAGGAGCGCGACCGTCGGTTCCCGCGCGCTGGCCGGCGCGATGTAACGCAGGAGGTTGAGTAACTCCTGCGCGTAATTTTCCACCGGCCGGACGTTGTATTCCGTAAAGAGAAGCGGGAAGACACGCTTCATGGCGTGCCGATTCTCGAGCACGTAGGAAACGCCCGAGGGACAGCGCGCGTTGTCCTCCAGCACCAGGTAATTCCCGTCGCGATCGCGAATCAGATCCGTCCCGCAGATGTGGATGTAAATATTGCGCGGGACATCGAAGTGCATGAACTCGGGCCGGAAATGGGCCGCTTCCCAGACGATCTGTTTTGGGATGACTCCGTCGCGCAGAATCGACTGCCCATGGTAAATGTCGTGCAGAAAGAGATTGAGCGCGGTGATTCGCTGCACCAGTCCGCGTTCCACGAGGTCCCATTCGCGCGCCGGGATAATGCGCGGGATCAGGTCAAAAGGAAAAATTCGCTCCGTCCCCTGGTCATCGTTGTAGACGGTGAAGGTGACTCCCTGGGTTAGAAAACTGGCCGCGGCCAGGTCGCGCTTGCGTTCGAAATCCGCCGGCCCCATTTCCTTGAAGCTCTCGAGCAACCTGTGGTAATGAGGACGCGCCACCCCCGGCGCGGAAAACATTTCGTCAAAGAAATTGTCGACCTCGTAGGCGGAGAAAAGGTCGGACATTGGAATATTGAACTTGTCAGTGTAGAAAGGCCGCGCAATGAAAAACCGCACGGCTGAACGATGGGGACATGAGTTTGCCTGCCAGCGGGTGCGGGCACATTTTCCGTCGCGCATTCTCGGCGGCTACGTCTCCTCGAAATTGCGCACCGACCCGATGTTCCCGACCGCCTACTCGCTGCTTCGCGACTCGAGTGAGCCGATTATCGACCTCGGCTGTGGCATCGGTCTCCTCCCGTTTTATCTTCGGGAGCGAAACCTCCGACTGCCAATCGTTGGGCTGGATTGCGACGAAGGCAAAATCGAGCGCGCCCGGGCGATCGCCGCAGGCTATGACAACCTGGAATTCGTCGCGCAAGACTTACGCCAGCCAATGGCCGCGAGAGGCACGATTCTGCTCTTCGATGTCCTGCATTATCTTCGCCCGACGGAGCAAACCGCGCTGCTCAGGCAACTGGTCTCCTGTGTTGCGCCCGGCGGGATGCTGCTTCTGCGCGATTGCCCACGCGATGGGAACTTACGCTACTGGGTTACGTACTTGGTTGAGCGTTTCGGGCAGCTCGTTTCCTGGAACCTGGCCGGAAAACTCTACTATCCGTCGCGCGAATCAATCGGAGCGGCCTTTGCAGCGTCGCAGTTTTGCTTGACGACCAAAGCGCTGTGTGGTGGAACTCCCTTCAACAGTCACCTGTTTCTCTTCCGCCATCGGCCCGTCAAAGATGCCGCCGTTCTCAGAACGTGAAAAAGTGAGTATTTTCTGCCCGTTCTCCTTGCGGTTAATTCCGGCCAACCCCTCAACGGCCTGACGGACGCGCCTTTCTAATGCTGTATCTGTTCGTTAGGCATTTTTGTCGTCAGGTTTTCTCTAATACGACGCGGCTCCGTTTTCGGCCCGCCGGCCCCGAGCCGAAGAACGGTTTCATTCTGGCTTGCAGTCACGCCAGCCATTTTGATCCGATTTGTCTGAGCGCGCTGCTGCGCCGCCGAGTCTATTGGATGGCGCGCCTGGAATTTTATCGAGTATGGTGGGCGGCGCTGCTCCTCCGCTTGATGGGGGCATTTCCAGTTAATCGTTATGGGGTGCCGATCCGCGCTCTCAAGCGGGCAATAAGCCTGGCGGCCGCGGAAGGTGTGGTTGGCGTATTTGTCGAGGGCGAAGTGAAGCGGAACTCAGAATCAATTTTCTTCGGCGGCAAGATCAAGCGGGGAGCTTGCTTGATCGCGCAACGGAGCGGGCGGCCAGTCGTGCCCTGCGTTTTGTTAGGCGCAGAAGCATTGATGACGACCCGCCGCTACTCGATGGCGCGCCGTGCGCCGCTCTGGTTTGCAAGGGGTGCGCCGATCTATCCCCCGGCGGCGGAAAACCGCCGGGAACAGCGCGCCCTGATGGCAGATGAAATCGAAGAATCGATGCGTAATCTCTACCTCCAGTTGCGCCGAAACAGGACGCCGATGGTGCGTTCTCGCCACGCTTGGATGAGAGAGATCAGGGCCGACGGACCGATGGAAACCAATTATGGAAACTAAAGACAGCCAGTCCGGCGTGAACCTCGAAGAGAGCCTCATGACCCTCATCAGTAACCAGGTATTGGAAACACCGGTCGATTTTTCGCCTGAAACCAATCTTTACGAGACGGGGCTCGATTCGATGGCTATCATGCAGCTGCTCCTCGCGCTCGAAGAAGAGTTCAGCATCGCGCTCCCGGTCGAGACGGTCTCGCGCAAGAATTTCTCCTCCGTGAGATCAATCGCGCAGCTGCTCCGGAGCAAGTTCGCCGGGAAAGCGATCCCCGAGGTCCCCCCGTCCGAGTCCTTTGCGCCTTGCCTGGCGGCATCTCGCTCGGGCAATGGAGCGAGCATCGCGGTCTCGCCGGGGCAGGCGGAATCCGAACCGGAAACGCTGGCTTGGCTGCCGCTTCGCAGTTGCGATTATTTTGTTCTTAGCTTTGACGGTCTCTCGCGCCGCACCGGCCAGGGCGGGCATCGCGCCTCGTCCTTTCTGATCCTCGACCGCGTGCCTGATGTTGCCGACCTTCGAGCGAGGCTGGAGCTGGCCGCGCGGCGTTTTCCCATGCTCTCGGCCCGACTGCTGCGCAAGGGATTCTTCGGTTCGTCAGGCTGGACCACGGCACGGAAACCTGTCGTGCCAGAGCTTGTTCTTTTTTCTGAGGAAAACTCCCCTGGCACGCTTTTGGCCGGAGGCGCCCAGATTTGCCGCCACGCCCACGACGTCATGGAGGATGCCGTCAACACACCGCTCCCGCGCCCCCAAACCGACTTTTGGGCCAAGGCTCGATTTACTCTCATTGAAATCCGTTCCGGCGGAGCGGTCCTCATCTTTTCCTGGAACCATCTCATGATCGATGGCGTCGGGGCGGAACTGTTTCTTGAGGAATTGGAGGACATCGGCTCCGGCTCTTCCGGCCGGGTGGCAGTCACGCAATTTGCCGAGGACGCGGATGGCCCCGAACCAGGCTGGCGCGAGCGTTGTCTGGCTTCGCGGCCGATCGTCAACCGGTTCCGCGAGTTGGTGAAAAAACCGTTTGCCTGCCTTGGCCCCCGCCGGCCGGCCGCGGGCCGGACGCATTTCGCTGTCCACACCCTGACCGTGGCGGAGACCGACGCGGTCCATGAACGCTGCGCCCAGCTTTGCGGAGCGCTTGTCACAATGCCGTTTTATCTCGCCTGCGTGATGCGCGCCCATGATCGTATCTTCGCCCGACGTGGGCTGACGCCCGAGTCACACGTCTGCAGTGTGCCGGTCCAGGTGCGGCGGAAAGGCTCCCGTGGTCCGCTTTTTCAAAATTATCTCACGATGTTTTTCGGCGCGCTCGAGCGCAAGGATCTCGGCACCCTCGAGGCTGCCGTCGCGTCGCTCATGGACCAGCACGCGCGTTTCATCCGCGAGCGTCTGGGGGAATCGCTCAACGACCTGATGCACGCCATGAGCCCGATCCCGTCGTGGCTCTACATGACCTTCATCTCGCTCCAAATGAAGGGACCGTTCGCCTCGTTTTTCCATTCCCATACCGGTGAGTTCGCAGTAGGGCTCGACCGGTTTCTCGGCGCCGAAATTGTGAATGCGTTTCACGTTCCCGGCGTGCCGACACCACCCGGCACGGGCATTTTCTGCAACGAGAAAAACGGCAAACTCGTCCTCACGACCTGCTGGCATGAGACGGTCCTGAACGACGCCGAGCGCGAACTCATGATGAATCAATTGCTGCAGGACCTCGGAGTGGCATGAACGTCTTCGACGTTGCAGTAGCGGGCGGCGGGAGCGCCGGGCTCGCCGCCGCCGTCGCCGCCGCGCGCGCCGGTGCGAACACGCTCCTCATTGAACGTGGCGGTGCGCTCGGCGGGATGCCGGTTTCGGCTTTCGTGCACACGATCTGCGGTCTCTACGAGATCGATCGCGAGCCTAACGACGGGTTTGCGAACGAAGGTTTCCCAGCGGAATTCGCGCGCGGCCTTTTGCGTCGCGGCGGCGCGCACGGGCCGGTGCGAATGGGACGGCTCGATGTGCTTCTGCACGATCCGGTGCGTTTTGCCGCGCTCGCGGACGATTTCGCTTCGTCGACTTCGAGACTAACAGTCTGGCTGCATAGCGAATTAGCACAGGTAAGTTGTGAAGCGGATCGCATCGACCGGCTCGAAGTCCTCTGTCGTGGTCGGAGCCTGACGATCGAAGCAAAGACTTTCATCGACACAACCGGCGACGCCGCGCTCACTGCGCTGGCGGGCGCGGACTGCGAGCAGGAGCCGACCGCTTCGTTGCAACGTCCCGCTTACATTGCACAACTGCGCGGTGTGCCCCCGGCGCATCTTAAGGAAGGCGGCCGGATGCAACTTGCGCATCTCATTGTGCGAGCGGTCACGAGCGGAGAGCTTCCACGCGAGTCGTTAGGCGCAGGTTTTCGCGAGAGCGTGCAACCGGGCAGTTGCTACTTGACGATCGATCTGGCGGGCGATCCTCGCGTTCTCGGCGAATGGGATCCGACTTCGCCTGGCTTGCTCACGGGTGTCGAGTTGGCCGGACGCCGCGTCGCCATCGCGATCGCGGCTTATCTGCGGACGAATCTCGAAGGCTGTGAAGAATGTGCCGTCACCGCCTGGCCGAGTCGCGCCGGTGTGCGCGAAAGCCGGCGTATTGCCGGCGTCTACCAGTTGCGCGGTGACGACATTCTTGGCGGCCGTGAATTTCCCGACGCGATCGCGCGCGCGGTCTGGCCGCTGGAATTGCGCGAGCGCGCGACCGGGGCGCGCTGGCGTTTTCCCGAAGGCAGGAGCGGACAAATTCCGCTGCGCAGTTTGCATCATCGCACCGTCGAAAACCTCTGGAGCGCCGGCCGCTGCATGGCGTGCGATCATGCCGGGCAGGCTTCGATCCGCGTCATTGGCACTTGTCTCGCGACTGGTGAAGCAACCGGGCTCGCCGCCGCGCTCGCGCCTGGCATGGTGCAGGATTGGCTCGCCCTCGCGGAGTCCGTGAAGAAGGCGCGGACCGATTTAACAAGGATATGCTGAATATCGCCGCCGAGATTTTCGCCCGGAGCAATCCGGATGCGCCCGCGCTCGTCGTCGCTGACCGCACGCTCAGCTTCGGCGAGTTGCAATCGCTCACCGTCGCAGCGTCCAAAGCGCTCGGTGAAGTGGGCCGCGGACGCGTCGGACTTTATTGCCCTAACGGAATCGCGCACATCGTCTGGTCCCTCGCTGTCCTCCACACCGGTGGTGTCCTCGTCCCAATCGCACCTGAGCTGAGCTCGTGGGAACGCGAGCAGGTTTTGCAATTGACCGGCCTCAACGCCGTGCTTTGCGCCGAGGGAAAATTCTGGGGTGCCTCTCTTCCCCTAACGACTACACTCGAGGTTCCCGGTCTTGGCAACGCCACGTTCCTCAGTGGACGCGACCTGCCGGAGACGGAGTTCGATCAGGCGAAACTCGCCGCCCTCAACCCGGCGCTCATCCGATTCAGCTCGGGTACAACCGGTCGGCGCAAAGGCGTCGTCCTTTCGCACGACACACTCTTCGCCCGCGTCACGGCCGCGAACACCGGCTTGCAGATCGGCCCCGGCGATCGCGTCATTTGGATTTTGCCGATGGCGCATCATTTCGCCGTTTCCATCATTCTCTATCTCCTCCACGGCGCGACGACGGTGATCGAGTTGTCCCATCTCGGCGAAGATGTTTTTCGCGCGCTCGAAGAAAAGCAGGGCACCGTCCTCTACGCTTCTCCGTTTCATTATGCGCTTCTCGCGAGCTATCCCGAAGCGCATCCGGTTCCGAGTTTACGCCTGGCGGTTTCGACCGCTGCCGCCCTGCCGCCGCCAACTGCCGCGGCTTTTCGCGAACGCTTCGGCATTCCACTTACTCAGGCGCTCGGCATCATCGAATGCGGCCTGCCGCTTCTGAACAAACGCTGGGCCGCGACCAAACCACTTTCGGTCGGCGAAGCGCAACCCGCCTACCAAATTTCGCTCCGCGGCGAGGATGGCGCGGAAGTTTTGTCGGGCGAAATCGGCGAGCTGTTTGTGCGCGGACCCGGCTTTGTCGACGCCTATCTCATCCCATGGATGCCGCGCGCGGAGATTCTCGAAGACGGGTGGTTTCGCACCGGCGATTACGCTTCGCGCGATGCCGATGGCGCGCTCTTTCTTCATGGCCGCACTCACAGCGTGATCAACATCGGCGGGATGAAATGTTTCCCCGAAGAAGTCGAGGCGTTCCTCAACACCTTTCCCGGAATCAGGGCATCGCGCGTCGTTGCGCAGGACAATCCGACGTTCGGTGAGGTCCCGATCGCGGAGATTGTTCCATCCGATCCGGCTGCGCCGCCGAAGATTCCGTCGTTGATCGCCTTCTGCCGTGAGCGGCTTTCGAATTACAAACGACCGGTAAAGTTCGTATTCGTTAGGGAACTTCCCAAGACCCCGAGCGGAAAAATCCAGCGTACGAAATAACATGGCCACCCACACTCAGAACAACACCGTCAGAACCATCGCAGTCATCGGCGGTGGACCCTCCGGCGCGACCGTCGCCGCCTTTCTCGCCCGCGCCGGATTCTCCGTCGTTATTTTCGATCAGGGCGCGCGCCCCGAGCTTGTCGTCGGCGAGTCGCTCGTCCCGCAACTGGTGCCGATCTTTCGCGAATTGGGAATCGAAGAACGTGTCGCGCAACTCGGGATAAAAAAACCGGGCGTGACCGTCACCTTCGACGCCGGAGAAGAGATTGAGCTCTCCTTCACCGCCGTCCGCGGAGTGCTCCCGACCTACGCCTATAACGTTCCGCGCGACGCTTTCGATCAACTGCTCATAAACGTGGCCGGTGAATCCGGCGCGCGCATTGTGCCGCAGCCCGCCGCGCTCGAAATCGATCCGAGGACAAAGATGGCGCGGCTCCAATCGGAGTCGTTAGGCATGGTCGCGGAATGGAACGGCGCGCAGCCCGATCTGCTCATCGACGCCACCGGCCGTCGTCGACTGTTCGCGAAACTGGCCGGAATCGAAGCGGTCGTCGGTGAGCGCAGGGATATTTCCCATTTCGCCCATTACGAAAACTGTCCCTGGCCGGAACCGGCTGGACAGGTCATGACGATGCGTCTCGCTTGCGGCTGGGGTTGGCGCATTCCGCTGCCCGGGCCAAAACTCTCGTTAGGCGTGGTTCTGAACCGGGACGACGCCAGGCGTTTTGGCGATACGCCGGAGGAACAGCTCGAAGGTGTCATCGAAAGCGATCCGCGGCTCAAAGTCGAACTGAAGGACCGTCGACGGGTCAGCCCGATCGCGACTTATGCCAATTATCAGCTCATTTCCAAAGCCGGCTCGGGGCCAAACTGGGCGCTGGTCGGCGACGCCTTCGGCTTCGTCGATCCGATGCTCTCGCCCGGCGTCTGCCTGGCGCTGGAGTCGGCGCAAAAACTTGCCCGGGCCGTGCTGGCGAGAGGCGCGAGCAAATCCGGGCTCGCTCGGCGCCTGGATCAGTACTGGCATTGGTTTGCCGCCACCCTCGCGGCCTGGCAGAATCTGATCGATTACTTTTACGACGGTCGCATCTTTGCCATGCAAAAGACCGGGATGGACATGGGCGCGCGCTTTCCGGGAAGATTGAGCGACGCGATGCAGCGGCACGTCGAAAAAAATCTGAGCGGAATGGCCTCGGGCGCCTACATCGCGCGGCCTTACAGCCGCTTTCTCTTGCGCTTTCTCGGCCGCTACGGGATTCGCGGCTGGGAGCCAGCCGATTTCGCGATTCGTTAGGCAAGGTTGCCTTTGCCCAGCCAGCGGCGCGCTTCCGGGAGAAGGAAGATGGAAATGAGTGCGTCGATCACGAGCCCGAGTGCGCAGGTCAGGCCAAGCGAGGCGAGTCCGCGATTGTTGGCCCAGCTGATGGAACCGAAACCAGCCGAAGCCGAAGCGGCGCAGAGCACGATCACTTGCCCGAGAACGGCGCGCGCCGCCGTCGGGTCGCCGCCATTTCGCCGCAGCTCGAGCAGGAGCAGAATGCTGTAGTCGGTTCCTGTGCCTAACAACAACAGGATCGCGGCCAGGTTGAAAAAATTCCACGTCATCCCGCAGAGCGACATCACCCCGGCGAGAGTCGCGAGGACAAGCGCGGTGATCCCGGCGAAAAGGGCAACGTCGCGCAGACTGCGAAAAGCGATCGCCAAAATCAGGAGCACCAGACTAACGAGTCCAATAATTGTCTGGAGAAATTCCCGCGGGATTTCGCGCAGCAATTCATCGCCGAGCAACCCCCAGCTGGCGAGATAAACGCCTTCGCCATCGAGGAGCGCGGCCAGCGCCTGTTCTTTTCCGGCCGCGGGATGCGCCAGTTCGAGCGCCGCCACCTGATCGCCGCCATGACTCGCCACCCGGCGCAGGATCCAGCGACTGGCCGGATTGTCCGGCCAGATCGGCGGCGTCCGATCACCCCATTGCGCAAGCTGCTGGAAAACCGCCTTCGTCAGGCAGAGCGATTCTTCGGTGAAGCCATTCGCCAAAACGACCCGCTGCAAGCGTGGCAGCTCCTTCGCCAGACTTCGCAACCGCGGCAGATTACGGTTTTGATTTTCCACCACCGGCCAAAGTTAAAGGGCGGAGTGATAGCTCGTCAGCAGACCTTCCCTCTTCGCCGTCCGCAGCCGCCCATCAGCCCATTGCAACCGTCGGCGCACCGTTTGGTCGTCCGGTCCAATCACAATCAGACTAACGAAATCGGCATCATTCGTCAGGCGGGAAGTCAGTTGATCCATCGCGTCGTAGGCGCCGCTCTTTCGCGGCCGCAAAGTACGGGCGGAGAAGTCCGCGCGCGGCGGTCCTTTCCAGATCAACCCCGCTGCTCCTATCCCGACGAGCGCCAGCGTGCACCAGATTCCAGCACGGACCAGGCGCGGGGAGGTGAAGATCCGTTTGCCCCAGAATCCCCGCTCATCGCCTTTCGGATAACGCGCCGCGATTGGCGCGAAGAGTCCCAGCATCACCGCCGCGCCGACGAGCACGCCGATTCCGACCAGATTCCCGAGCTGGGAAAGTCCCGGCAGGCTGCTCAGGTTGAGCGCGAAAAACGCTGCCGCCGTCGTCCCCGAAGTCCAGAGAATGTTTTGCAGGCAATCCTTCTGCAAGGCGCGGACCGAGCCGTCATGGGACAACGACCGTTGGTAGACGAAGTAACCGTAATCGACGCTCAGACCGATCATGATCGAAGCGAAGCCGACGCCGATCACGGTCAGTTGGGGAAGGAATAATCCGGCGAAAGCCAGCGCAACGAGAAAGATCAGAACCAGCATCGTCATCAGATCCCGCAACGGCCGGTGGCGGTGGTAGCAGAGCCAAAAAATAATGCCGATCAGCAGCATGGTGGCGAAGCCCGCCGAACACATGTCGAACTGCATGCTTCCCGAGATGTCGGCGACAAATGCCGGCTCGCCCGTCACGCCGATCTTCGTTCCCGGCGGCAAACTCGTCTTCAACATCGTTGCGCGGATTTGTCGGACCCACGAAATATCGTCGCGGTAGTTCCGGAACGGTTTCGCCGCTTCGACGTAAAAGACGCGAAACTTTCCGTCGGCTGACGAGAATTCCGACTGCGTCGTCCGGGAAAAGAAATCGCCATTCGTTAGGGGAAGTGTCAGGCCGAACGGGTCGTAGCTGAGAAGCGCGAGCTCCTGGGGCGAGATGGTTTCGCTCAATTTCTCCAGCGTTTCCTGTGCAGTGGCGGCGGCATGCCCGGGCGCGATGCGCGCCAGCAGGGCGTTGGTTTCCGCCGGTGTCTGGTTCAAGACCAGCCAGGCGATAAACTCCGAGAGCTGGATCGGATTTTTTTCCCAGGGTGGCTCGGCCACCACTTGCCTGACGAGCTCGGTTCTTTTCCGCAAAGCCGTCGCCAGCTTCTGCACCGCCGCCTCCGCGTCTTCTGCCCGGTCCGCGGTCACGGTTACGATTAATTCGTTCGGGAGAGAAAAATGCCGGAGAAAAAGCGAGAGCCCGCGCACGGCCCGCAAGTTGGTCGGGAGGAGGCGCAGGATATCGACGTCGAAGGAGATGTGGGAAAGGCCGGCGTAGAGAAAAAACAGCAACAGGACAACCAGTCCCGCCCTAGTTTTTCGCATTCAACACCTCGTAACCGCGCACCGGAAAATCGAAAACAGAGCGCGGAATCGGCTGGTTGATCTCGACCTGCGAGAACTCATTCTCGATCGCCGCGCCGCTTCGCAATCGCATCCCGAACCCGAGCAGGTGGCCGTCGGCCATTTTGAAAGTCAGGGTGATTCGTTCGAGGAATTTCCGCTCTTCGTTCTGCTTCGGCAGAATCCAAATCTCGCAGCGGCCGTTGGCCGATTGCACGTTCAAAATCTCGAACCGGCTGATGAAATCGGCGTAATTTTTCGCCACCGGCGTATCCATCATCGCTGCGCCCTGCATCCCAAGCTCCCGCTTTGCCTCCTCCGGATCGAGCGCGCGAACCTGTCGTTTCATCGGGGAAATCAGATCGACTGCGCGACCCTTCCGCAGCACGACCGTCTTCGGCGGATCGCCCAGTTGCCAGCGAAAGAGATTCGGTTTCACCAGCCAGATGTGTCCCTTGTTTTTGATCGGACTCTGCAAAGAACGGAGCGAGCGTGTCTGGATAAAATCCGCGCTCAACGACCGAATTTCATGCTGCCGTTCGAGCCAGGTTTGGATTAGCTTCTTTTCGTCAGGGGACTTCGCCTTGGCCGACGCCGCCATCAGCGCCACGAAGAAGAAAATTCGCAAACCTCGGCCCACAGGTGCGATCTAGCAGCACGCCGGAAGGCGCGCAATCGATTTGCCCGCGAGGATCGTTCGCCCGCGCGCGCCAGCAGCGCGCGACGGGACTCAGAGCCGGTTAACCTTCGGGCGCAACTGCTCCGGCCTGGGCAGGACGCAGAGGTAATTCGCGTTCGTCAGGGCGCGCAGCGTCAGCTCGAGACAGCGCGGGTGAAAATCCGGATCGCGCGCCGCGCGGTGTCCCTCGTGCAGCAGAACAATCGCGCCCGGTTTCACTCCGCGCAGGATACGCTGCGCGACCGACGCGGCGTCTTTTTTCACTGTGTCGAGACCGCGGACCGACCATCCGATCAACTCCATTTTGCGGCCTTCGAGCGCAGGATGAACGAAGAAGTTCTTCATTCCGGCCGGAGCCCGGAAATAGCGTCCGGCCACGTCGCATCGATCGATTTCCTGCCCGATTCGCGCCGGCGGAAGGCACCAAAAGGTTGCACTCGGATGGGTCGCGGTGTGATTCGCGATCTCGTGTCCAGCGGCGCGGATCGCTTTGAGTTCGAGAGGAAATTTTATCGCGCGCTCCCCGATGACAAAAAAGGTCGCCTTCGCTCCATGGCGCCGCAGG
This sequence comes from Chthoniobacterales bacterium, assembly GCA_050736975.1. GTDB lineage: Bacteria > Verrucomicrobiota > Verrucomicrobiia > Chthoniobacterales > UBA10450 > Palsa-1392. The sequence goes on from JBOHXL010000113.1 coordinate 19,824, forward strand.
ATTTCAAGCATGCGCGGTGTGTGCGCCGGGTCGGGCCCATCGTCGATCGTGAGCCAGACTTCGCGCCGCGGCGTTTCGAAATGGGTCACGACCGGGCCCCACCATTGGCAGTTCGCGACCAGCGTCGGGAACAGGATCAAGAGGTGGGAGAGGAAGAGGACGCCGAGGGCGAGGAGCGGATGAAAAGCGACCACGGCGAGAAAAAAGAGCGCCGCGAAAAGCGCAAAGCCAAGGATCAGGCGCCGGCTCCGTTCAGGCTTCATCGAACAGTTTCTCGAGGAAAATCGAGAGGATGTTGAGCAGGAGAAGCCCGAGCCAGAAGATGCCTAACGATCTCATCCAGCCGGTTTCGTCGCGCACCAGGAGGAGGGCGAGGAGAGTGGTGAGCGATGTGATGACGACATGCTGAAACGGCCTGTTCGCCTTCACCGGATAGAGCCGGAGTTTGCGCAGGAAAGCGATCACGAGCGAGTTGAGGTAGTAGAGGAGCAGGTAGGCGGCCCAGATCGCGAAAGGCAGAAGAAACAAAACGAGCGCCTGCGAAACGAGCGGCCGGACCAGCGGAAGCAGGGTGCGCCCGACGAAGACACAGCTGATTCCAAAAACCAAAACCGCCAGACCGTAAGCTTCCGCCGCGCTGAATTCAGCGCGCCGCACCTCCCCGCCGGCCAGTCGCGCCACGAGACGCGGAAGAGCGAAGACATAACCGGTCTGGCGCGTCGCGAGCTGCTTCATCGCGCAGGAAATATCGGGACGAGCGAAAACCATTGGGCCCAATGCGCCTCGATCACTTTTTCCAGAGTCGAGGACCAAATTACCATGGCTTCCTGAATGGCGGTTTCCCGGTCGTGACGGTCGCGATCGCAGCCGATCGGGGCGCAGGCGATGATCCGGTAATGATGGAACGAGGTCCGTACGATGAAGACCGGGAAGATCGGCCGCTGCGCGACGAAACCGAGCATGAACGGGCCATCCGGCAATCGGACGACCTCCCCAAAGAGGCGCGCTTCGCGCTGCGAAACGTTAGGCACGGGCCGATCGCCCTGGATGGACACAATTTCCCCGGCGCGCACCGCGTTCAGCAGCTCGAGCGGGAGCGCCATGCTCGAGGTGTTGTAGGCGACCTTGACCGCGCCCGCCCCGGCGCGCTCCAGCGACTGGTCGAGATGCCGCGCCGTTTGCTGATCGGATTCCGGCACCCGCACCATGCGAATTTCGCGCTCGAAGCGCTGCGCAAAAACTGCCGCGCCCAGGTCGTAGCTGCCCATGTGCGCGGTCAGCAGAACGGCGCCGTGGGAGGCGGCGAGCTGCTCGAGAAATTGTTCGCCTTCCACCTCGTAGGCGAACTCGGTCCGGCTCAGCTTGTAATCGGCTGCGTCAGCGATCGTCCAGGCAAAGTTGTAAAAGGTGAGCCAGGTCCGCAGGTAATTCGTCAGGCGGAGCGAGCCGGGCCGAATCACCCGCAGGTTGGAAAGGACCGCGCGCCGGGCCGGAGCGGCGGCGAAGAAGAAAAAGATCGTCCAGAAAAAGATCGTCATGGGGAGGAGATAAAACGGGACGTTGGTCACGCCAAAGTCGAGATAGTGCCGCCAGAAGACGCCGCGGACCGCGAAACGGCGCCACCATCCGCGCGACATCAGGCCTCGACCGCAGTCGCCCTTGCGGCGGCGCGCGGCAGCGGTTTCCGGGCGGAAAAGAGGAAGCGCAGATTGAGCAACTCCGCTTTCCACCAGCGCAGCAGGCCCTTCCGAATCAGCTTGTGCAGCCGGATGTCGGGCACGAAACCATCGTAGAGTTCGCGCCAGCCGGCGTTGCGCGCGCCGCTTACGCCGTGCGCGATGCGATTCCGTCCGAGCGCGCTCAGGCGCCGATTATAGAACTTCATCATCCCGCCGAAAACCCGGCCCGACGCGCCTTCGAATGGCAACTGCAAAAACGAGCGCTCCGGGTCGGCATAGATTGGCCTGACGAGTCCGATAAAATAAGTGCCGACATCGAGGAGCAGGGCGGCCGACATCAGATCGGCCTCGCCCATGTAGAAATATTTGTCCTTGTAGAGCGTCTCGAACCAGAGGCGGCAGGTGGTCGCGAACTGCTCATTGTAATAGCGTCGCCGTTCCCTCACGTGCTCTCCACCGAGCGCGCGCCCCACGAAATCGCTCACAATCGACGTGGTGTAAGCGCAAAGGTCGAGCCCCGGGCTGTAAAGTGGGTCGATGAAACTGGCGGCGTCGCCCGCAATCGCCCAGCCCTCGCCGCAGACCTGCGCGCTGTAGTAGGCCAGCGCGGAATAAGCGCGGCTGTCGTGCTCGACGACTTTCGCCTCGCGAAAAATCTCGCGCCCGACCGGGTGCGTGCGGATCTGTTCGTGCAATCGCGCGCCCAGATTCGCGCCCTCCGGCAAACTGAAAATGCGGCTGTCGTAAACCAGTCCCGCGCTGTAATCGCCGCCCTTGAGCGGGATGATCCAGCACCACCAGCCCTCGCCCATGAGATGGTTTGTCGCCCAGGCCCGCCCGGTGCGCGCGGCCGCGGCGTAGGCGGGAAATTTTTCCCGCCACTCGTAGCTGTCCCAATCTTTCACCCCGGTAAAACGGGCCCAGACGGCGTTGATCGGATGCTCCGAGTTCTGGCGAAAATGGCCCAGTTTCCGGGCCAGAAATGAGGCGCGCCCGGTGGCATCGATCACCCAGCGGCAACGCACTTCGCGTTCCCTACCATCGACCGTCACGCCTAACGACTGGCCGTTCGCTCCCTCGAGCTCGCAGCGCGTCACCCGGGCCGGCTGCCAGACTTCGCAACCGGCCTGTGCCGCCAGGCCGAGCAGATGCGCATCGAGTTTCGCCCGATCGACCTGGAAAGTCGGAAGCCGCGCCTGGTAACGCGGGCCGACCTCGACGCAATCGTCAAACGCCTGCCCGGGCCGCTGGGCGAACCAGAGACGCAGCCCCTGTTTGACCAGTTGCTCATGGCCGAGGTAATTCGTTAGGCCAAGAATTTTGGTCAGAAAACAACTGCTCAACTCAGTCGTCGATTCGCCGACTTTGCGATCGAATTCCGTCGCTTTCTCGATGATCAAAATGCGCGCCTCAGGCCTCCGGCGCTTGAGCAGAAGCGCGCTGGCCGCGCCGGAAAAAGCGCCGCCCAGAATCGCGACATCGAACTCGGGAATCATGGCAGGAGGATGATGGACTGCCGCCCCGGGAAACGCAATCCTCTCTCCGCCCGTCTTCCGGCCGGGCTGGTCGATCGTGAGTTTTGCGGTCCGCGCTCAGGCTCGTCCTCGACTTTCCATCTGTTTTGAAGCACGAGCAGGAGGACGACGACGAGGACGAATCTTGAAACTGCGAATGCGCGAACACTTCCCATGGTCCTGACCAATGGCCGCCTGATTTTTCCCGATCGCCTCGCCGACGGGCTCTCGCTCCGAATCGAGCACGGGAGGATCGTTGCGATCGACCGCGCCCTCTCGACGACCGGCGAGGAAGTCATCGACCTGGCGGGAAATTTTCTCGCGCCGGGGTTTATCGATTTGCACATCCACGGCGCGCTCGGGCGAGACACCATGGAAGGAACGGCGGAGGCCTTTCGCGCGATTTGCGATTACCACACCGCGGGCGGCACGACCTCGCTTTTGCTCACGACCGTGACCGCGCCGGTCGAGGAAATTGTGCGGGTCGTCAGACAAATCGAAAGCGCGCGCGGGACCATCCCGCAATTGCGCGGCGCGCACGTCGAAGGGCCGTTTATCTCACGCGAAAAACGGGGCGCGCAACGCGCGGAATTCATTCTCGACCCGACCCCGGAGTTCGTCCGGCCGCTGCTCGAGCTGGGCCCGGCGATCCAGCGCATGACGCTGGCGCCGGAAATGCCGGGGTCGCTCGATTTGATCGCGCGCCTAACGACAGAGAAAATTGCCGCGAGCGGCGGACACAGCAATGCCTGGGAAGAAGAGGCGCGCGCCGCTTTCGAGCGCGGGATGCGCCAGGTCACGCACACTTTCAATTGCATGTCGTCGATCCGGCACCGGGAGGGAGCGCGGGTGGCTGGTCTGCTCGAGTTTGCCCTCAGCGAGCCGGAGATTTTTTGCGAGCTGATCGCAGATGGCCATCACGTCGGCCCGACCTTGATCCGGATGCTTTATCGCGCCAAAGGCGCGCCGGGAATTTGCCTCGTGACGGATGCGACCGCCGGGGCCGGTTTGCCTGACGGCAGTCGTTTCGGTCTCGGCGGCGTGGCCTGCCTGGTGCGCGCCGGCGCCTGCTGGGTGGCGGATGGTTCGGCCCTGGCCGGGAGCGCCTCGCGCATGATCGATCTCGTCAGGCAAATGGTCGCGGTCGTTGGCATCCCGCTCCACGAAGCAATCCGGATGGCCACCGAAACACCGGCCCGCGCGATGGGATGGAAGCACAAGGGCGTGCTCGCCGAAGGCATGGACGCGGACCTGGTCGTGCTGACTTCCGATCTCCAGATCGAGCGCACGTTTCTCGAGGGACGGGCGCCGTCCCGTCCGCGTTTCTGAGAGACGGACGCCACGGCGGGCGTCCCTCCAGGGCCACTGCGCTTTATTGGCTTGCGAAGAACAGAGCCGCTCCGGCATGATTTGCGCCAAGCGGTCGGGAAGGTTTTGTTGCTCTTCTGCTCTCGCTGCCAAGCGTCTCTCTTATGCCGTCCAATGTTCGCTCTTCCGCGCCCGCCGCGCCGGCCAATGTCGTGCCGATGCCGCCGCCTAACGAGTCGCCGGCCACACCCGATTTCGCCGACCCGAAGAATTTCATCAACCGCGAGCTGAGCTGGCTCGAGTTCAACCGCCGGGTTCTGGAGGAAGCGCAGGATCCGACCCAGCCGCTCCTCGAACGAGTCAAGTTCCTCGGGATCGTGAGTTCGAACCTCGACGAGTTTTTCGAAATTCGGGTCGCCGGCATCAAGCAGCAGATCGCGAGCGAGACGAGCGACGTCGGTCCCGATGGGATGAGCCCGACCGCGACTTTCGAGGCGATCGAGCGCGTCGTGCACGAGATGGTGCAGCAGCAATACGCCCTCTGGAACAAGGAGATCGAGCCGCTCCTGCGCCAAAACCAGATTTTCATTCAGCAGATGGACGAGCTGAACGCGAAGCGCGCCGCCTGGGCGCGCCGCTATTTTCAGCAGGAAGTCTTCCCCATGCTCACCCCGCTGGCGGTGGATGCGAGCCACCCCTTTCCCCAGCTTCTGAACAAAAGTCATAACCTGCTCGTTAGGGCGCGGGCCAAAAAAAACGGCGCCCCGCTCTATGCCATCGTGCAGGTGCCGCGCGCGGTCTCGCGCCTCATCCACCTGCCGCGGGGCGAGAAGGGCGACGAGAGCTGGAACTACATCTACCTCGCCTCGCTCATCAAACAGCACGTGGCCGATCTCTTCCCCGGCCTCGTCCTCGACGGCGTGCACGCCTTTCGCGTCACGCGCAACAGCGATCTTTACGTCGACGAAGAGGAAGCGGACAACCTGCTGCGCAGCATCGAGCAGGAACTGCGGCGCTCGAGTCGCGGCAACGCCGTCCGCCTGGAAGTGGAGGCCGATTGCCCCGACGACTTCTCCAGTCTGCTGCTCGATCTGTTTCAATTGACCGGGCCCGATCTCTATAAGCTCGAGGGTCCGCTTTCCATGACCCATCTCGCGCCCCTGGTCGCGAACGACGCCTTTGCCAAGCTCAAAGACCGCGTTTTCCAGCCGGCGCGCGACCCGGCTTTGCCCCCGCACGCCGATATTTTTGAGGCCATGCGCAAGCAGGACATGCTGCTCCATCACCCCTACGAAAGTTACGACCCGGTGGTCGAGCTGATGGAAAGCGCGGCCAAAGACCCGCTCGTGCTCGCGATCAAGATCACGCTTTACCGCACGAGCGGCGATTCACCAATCGTCGAGGCGTTGATTCACGCCGCGAACAACGGCAAACAGGTCACCGCTCTGCTCGAATTGCGGGCCCGCTTCGACGAAGCGAACAATATTCAGTGGGCCCGCCGCCTCGAGGAAGCGGGCGCGCATGTCGTCTATGGCGTGGTCGGATTGAAGACCCACTGCAAGGCGCTCCTTATCGTTAGGCGCGATCCCGACCGGCTCCGCCAGTACGTCCATCTCGGGACCGGCAACTACCATCCCAAGACCGCCCGCATTTACACCGATTTCAGCCTTTTCACGACCGTGCCCGACCTGACCGAGGAAGTCGCCATCGTCTTTAATACTCTGACCGGGCTGGCCGGTTATCCCGGCTTGAAAAAACTCCTCGTTGCGCCCTTCGATTTGCATCCGCGCGTGATTGGTTTGATCGAGCGCGAACGCGACCACGCCGCGGCCGGCAAACCGGCCCGGATCGTCGCCAAACTGAATTCGTTAGTCGATCCGGAAATCATCGAGAAGCTCTACGAAGCCTCCTGCGCCGGCGTGAAAATCGACCTCATCGTCCGGGGAATCTGCTCGCTCCGGCCGAAAATCCCCGGCCTGAGTGAGCACATCCGCGTCATCAGCATCGTCGGCCGCTTTCTCGAGCATAGCCGGATTTACTACTTCCAGAATGACGGCAAGCCCGATCTCTATTTGGCGAGCGCTGACTGGATGCCGCGCAATTTTTATCGCCGGGTCGAGATTGCGTTCCCGATCGAAGCGCCGCCCCTGCGGGAGGAGGTCATTCATGAAGTTCTGCCACGTTTTCTGACCGATTACGGCAAGGCGCGCGAGCTTCAGCCGGATGGCAGCTATCTCCGCTTGAAACCTGAAAACGGCGCGCCCCGCTCCCAGGCGCAATTGCAATTCCGCGAGCATTCGCGCCGTCAGGCAAAAAAACTGGCCGAGAAACAGCGCGCCGCCAAAATGCGCCTCTCGCCGATCAAACGTTTGCCTGGCGACCGCGCATGAAAAAAATCCTCGTCATCGACGTGGGCGGTTCCAACGTCAAGATGATGATCTCGCAGGAGGAAAAGCGCCGGAAGTTTCCCTCCGGCCCCAGGCTCGGGCCGGAGGATGCGGTCGAGCAGATCAGGGACGCGACCACCGACTGGAGCTTCGACGCGGTCTCAATCGGCTTTCCCGCGCCCGTTCGGGAAGGAAAAATCATGTGCGACCCGAAGCATCTTGGGAAAAACTGGGCCGGGTTCGACTTTGCCAAAGCGCTGGGGAAGCCGGTCCGCATCATTAACGACGCCGCTTTGCAGGCGCTCGGCAGTTATCGCGCGGCCGGCCGGATGCTCTTTCTCGGCCTCGGCACCGGGCTGGGCTCGGCCCTCGTCTGGCAGGATCATCTTCTTCCGCTCGAGCTGGGCGATCTGCCCTATCTCGATGAAGGCGTGATCGAGGACCAGCTCGGCGACGAAGGCCTCTCCGCCCTGGGAAAAAAGGAATGGCAGCGCGACACGTTGCGCGCGATCCGGCTCTTGAAACAGGCCTTCATCGCCGACTACGTCACTCTCGGAGGCGGCAACGCCAAGTTGATCGAGAAACTGCCCGATGGCTTTGAGCTGGGCTACAACCGCAACGTTTATCCGGGCGGCGTCCGCCTTTGGGAAACCGATCCGGATACCAGGCGCCCGCGCTGGCGCATCATCTAGTCTCCGGGCTGGAAAATCCGAAATCCGAAACAAACTTTGCCATGAACCGAATTCTCAAAATAGAAGAAGAGCTCAGCCATCGGGAAAGTTTTGCCTTCGTTTTCTTCGAGATTTCTGGATTCGGATTTGTTTCGGATGAGAAAGCGCGGCCTCGTCTTCAATTTCGTAGCGGCGAAATTCGGATTTCGGATTTTTCCTGACCGTGCGGCAATATCAGGATCTTCTGCGGCTCGTTTTGGAAAAGGGACAGCCGCGTCCCGATCGCACCGGCACCGGCACGCTTTCGGTTTTCGGGGCGCAGGCGCGCTTCGATTTGGGCCAGACCTTCCCGCTCCTGACGACGAAGAAGCTCCATCTCAAGTCGATCGTTCACGAGCTGCTTTGGTTTTTGCGCGGGGAGACCAACATCGCCTATCTGCGGGAACGCGGCGTCACGATCTGGGACGAGTGGGCCGATGAGCAGGGCGATCTCGGCCGGGTTTACGGCGCGCAGTGGCGCGACTGGCGCGGGCCTGACGGCCGGCGGATCGACCAGATCGAGCGCGTCATCGAGCAGATCAGGACCAATTCCGACAGCCGCCGGCTCATCGTCACGGCCTGGAACCCGGCCGAGGTCGATGCCATGGCGCTGCCGCCCTGCCACGCGCTCTTTCAATTCCACGTCCAGGACGGCGCGCTCAGTTGCCAGCTTTATCAGCGCAGCGCCGATCTTTTTCTCGGGGTTCCCTTCAACATCGCGAGCTACGCCCTTCTTACCCGGATGGTGGCGCAGGTCTGCGGCCTGACCAGTGGCGAATTCATCCACACCTTTGGCGATCTTCATCTTTACCGGAATCATCTCGCGCAGGCCCGCGAACAACTGGCACGCGAGCCGCGTCCGCTTCCCCGGATGGAATTAAATCCCGCGGTCCGCCACATCCACGATTTCCGGTTCGAGGATTTCACGCTCGTGGGCTACGACCCGCATCCGGCGATCAAGGCGCCGATCGCGGTCTAGGCCCGTAGCCGTCGCCCATTGCCTAACGAAACACAGACTCACGCTTCGCACAGCGAATCGGCTACAGCCGCCGCAGATTCAATTTGCGGCCGGCCTTCGGGTTGATACGGTCGCGCAGGCGCATGGATTTCACGGAACTGCAGCGGCTCTCTCAGCAGCCGCTTTTTGATCTCATCTCGCAGAGCCGCGCCCTCCATCTGCTCCATTGGCCCGGGGAAGAAGTGCAGCGTTGCAGCCTGCTCTCGATCAAGACCGGCGGTTGCAGCGAAGATTGCGCCTACTGCGCGCAGAGCGCGCATTATTCCACCGGCGTGGCGCGCGAGGAATTGCTCCCGGTCGCTGAAATCATGCGCGCGGCGCGCCGCGCCCGGGCGCAGGGCGCGACCCGCTTTTGCATGGGCGCGGCCTGGCGCGGGGTGCGTGATGGCACGCCGAAATTTGCGCAGGTCCTCACGACCGTGCGCGAGGTCAGCCGGCTGGGGATGGAAGTCTGCGTCACGTTAGGCGAGATCGGGCCCGGGGAAGCGCGCCGGCTCAAGGCGGCCGGCGTCACCGCCTACAACCACAACATCGATACCTCGCCCGAGTTTTATCCGGAAATCGTCCGCACCCACTCCTTCGCCGATCGCCTCGCGACCATCGCCGCCGTCCAGGAAAGCGGGATGTCGGTCTGTTGCGGCGGAATTATCGGGATGGGCGAGACGCCGGACGACCGCCTCCGCATGCTCGAGGTCCTGAGCAATTTCGATCCGCCACCGGAAAGCGTCCCGATCAATTGCCTGATGGCGATGCCCGGCACGCCTCTGGCCGGGCAGCCGCCGCTCGACATTTTCGAACTCGTTAGGCTGATCGCCCTGACCCGCCTCGCCCTCCCGCGGGCCCGCGTCCGTCTCGCTGCCGGGCGCACCCGACTGACCCGCGAGGGCCAGGCGCTTTGTTTTTTTGCCGGGGCCAACTCGATTTTCTACGGCGACAAACTGCTGACCGCGCGCAACCCGGCCGCGGACGCGGATGTCGCGCTCCTGCGCGAGCTGGGACTGAAGATCGGGCCTAACGAAAAGGAACCGCCCACTGTGGAAACCGGGCGTCGCGCGCCGGCCGGGAGCGTCTGATATTTTTGTCATTTAAGCGGAAAATCCGGCTGGTGGGGAAATGCGGCTCCCCGAGCCCGTTTTCGCTGTGAAAAAAAGCTCCAGCCAGACCGGGAAAATCGCAGGGGCGAAGCCGGCAAAAACCGGCCGGGCAAGAAAGTTAAAAAAAAAGCGTGACAAACGCAGGCCAAACCGCATACACCACTCCCCACACCTAATAAGGTCCGTCAGAAATTAAATGAAAAAACAACTCAGTCTTACAATCGGCTGCCTTCTTTTGATGGCAGGTCTAACCTTCGGCGCCAGCGAGACGTTGTCCCTCACGAGCGGTGGCTTTAACAACATCACGCTCAATTCGGGAACGACTTCCTTTAACCTCAATGTTAACTCGTCCTGGACTGGTTACAGTTCGATTGGGTTGTCCTTCTGGCTGCAAATGCCGACGGCGTCTGCTTCTGGTTTTACCCTGACCAACGTGACTGTCGGATCCGCCGTCTTTCCGGACCCGAATCAAACCAGCCCGTCAACCGTCCCGTTCAACGACTCGACGCCGGCGGACGGCGCTGATACCGGTTATTCAATTGAAACCCGTGACCTTGGTTCAACCATCAACGACTTCAACAATCCAGTTGTCGCTGGAAACTACCTCGTTGCGACCGCGACGGTTAACCTGAGCGGCATCGCCCCGGGAACGTATATCATGGAGTCAGGTTTTTCCGGCTCGAGAAAGTCCGAGCAGAGCGATACCAACTTCGCCAGTCACAATTTCCCGGAGTCTTTCTTCACGATCACCGTTTTGCCAGTGCCGGAACCAGCCACCTGGTCCTACCTCGCTCTGGGTGGAATAGGAACGGTCGGTCTTAACATTCTGCGTCGCCGTCGCGCTTAAGCGCCGCTTTTCGACGGACCGATTCTGGAGCATCGGTGGCTGTTCGACTCAGCCACCGATGCTTTGTTTTTAGGGCAAAAAGGCCGGGTGGCTCTTAGCCTGAGCCAGAGCCGCGCCAAAGTCCGCCTCCTGTAGCCGTCGCCCTGTAGGCGACGTGATGAGGACACGCCAAGCGGCTTGCCGCACACATACCCGCGCTTCGCGCAGCGAAGCGGCTACAGCCGCGACGCGGGGAGTGACACGGGACACGCAGCGTCGTTAGGCTGATCGCCCTCCGGCCGGCACCCCCGTTCATCCCCCGGTAACCACCGCGATCATAAGGACGCTTCGTCGTCCGCATTTTTTCGGCATTTTTGCTCGGAGAAAGTAATTAGGCTTGACTCGGCCGCTGATATTTCGCCAAATCAGGCAGGTTGTTCGCGGCGAGGTAGTTTTCTACGACCAACCGGGCGGGGGAAAGCGATAGAGGACCGAGCTTATGAAAAGAATCTCCAATTCAAGATCGGGTCTCACCCAGCTTCGTCTTCTCTCGGCTTGCCTGCTCTGCCTGAGCGGCGTGCTCTTGAGTGTCGCGGCCGTGGCCGGGGCCAAAGGGAACCGGCAGCCTCATACCCCGACTCCGGCCAGTGGGACGATCTCGCTCTCGAATACGAGCCTGACTTACATGGATGGGCCTTTCGTGGTGCCGAACGTGACCGGGAACGCCGGCGACCCGGTTTGCACCGTTCCCATGTCATGCAGTGACTTTGCTTTGACGGTAAACATGGCGGGAGGTCCCGATCCCGACCCGAGCAAACAGATAAGAGTGAGCGTGAACTGGCCGGTTTCGACGGCCGACTTCGATCTTTATGTCTATGCCGGTTTCCCCGCTGTCGGCTCGCCCATCGCAACCTCCGCCACCTCGGCTGATCCGGAGGTGATCATTCTGCCGGCCCAATCGGCCGTCTATACCGTGCGCGCCGTCCCGTATGATCCCGCGGGACAGACTTACACTGCCACTGTCACTCTCGGGAGCGTCATTCCGCCACCTCCGCCGGGGACCGCTCCGGCGCAGCGCTATCTGGATTATCACGCTCCCAGCACGCTCGCCGGGGCGGCCGCCTCCGGTGAACCTTCGATCGGGGTCGATTGGAACCCGAATGTAGCCTCTCTCAAGATGGGACCGAACCCGCCGACCGCAGGGACGCCGCCGATGAATAACATCAACCTGAATACCGGCGGGGTGGCTTTCTTTACCGCTAACTTGAATGAATTCCGGGTTAACTTTGATGACTGCTCCTCGCCCGCGAAGAACCTGTGGGAGGATGTCACCAATAGCACGGAAAGTGTCACCACCCTGGATCCGATCGGGTTTGTCGATCATCAGGCGCAGGGAGCTTCCGGGACGGGCCTGGGGCGTGTTTTCCAATCTCAGCTCGCGGGCGCCACCAGCATTACCTCTTACTCCGATGACGACGGCAATACCTGGACGCAATCGCAAGGGTCCGGCCAGCCGGCCGGCGTTGACCATGAGACAGTGGGGGGCGGGCCTTACAATGAAAACGCCGTGCCTCCTCCCATCCACCCGCTCTATTCCCATCAGATCTACTACGCCTCGCAGGATGTGGGAACGGCCTTTGCCGCCCGCAGCGACGATGGTGGCGCTACTTTCGGTCCCGGCATCCCGATGTGGAATCTGACTCAATGCGGCGGACTTCATGGCCACATCAAGGTCGGGCCGGACGGGACGGTGTATGTGCCTAACAAGAGTTGCGGCACCGGCACGGCGGTCGCGGTTTCGACTGACAATGGCCTTACCTGGACAGTAAAGCCCATTCCCGGCAGCGGCTCAGGCGATACCGATCCTTCGGTGGCGATTGGAGCGGATAACACGGTCTATGTCGGTTACCAAAATAGCGACGGCCATCCGCACATCGCGGTTTCGACTGATCATGGCGACACCTGGCACGACGTCGATGTCAGCCAGGGTGTCATCCAAAACTGTGTTTTCCCGGAGGTGGTGGCGGGAGATGGCGACCGCGCGTCCTTCGGCTTCCTTGGCACCTCGACCGCCGGTGGTTACCAGGGAACCAACACCTTTACCGGCGTCTGGTATTACTACATCGCTACGACGGTCGATCGTGGGCAGACCTATACCCTGGTTGATGCGACAAACGGCGATCCAGTCCAGGTCGGATCGATTTGCACGGCTGGAACAACCTGCGGCGCCGATCGTAATCTGCTCGACTTTAATGATATTCAGCTCGACGGCGAAGGACGAGTCGTAGCGGCTTATGCCGATGGCTGCCTGCCGCCGGGCTGCACCGCCGGCACCGCCAGTGCCCATCTTCCGCCTTATAACGAGTCTCGCTCCGCCCAGGCGACAGTTATTCGCCAGTCCGGCGGGCCGCGCCTGAACAGCGCGTTTGACGTCCAGGCTAACTGCACCGAAGGCCCGCTCACCTGCAATCCGACAGTCCCGGCCGCTCCACGGGTCGACCAGGTATTCCGCACCGGCGCGCTCGTAACCCTGGAATGGTCAGCGCCCGATAATGGCGGCGCGCCCCTGACAAGTTATAAGATTTACCGGAAGACCGGTGTGGCTGGCACTTATGCGGTGATTGCGACCGTCACGAGCGGTTGCCCAGCCTGCAAGACGGAGTATGACGATACCAGCGCGACCGATCTGATGGCCGCCTACTATTATAAGGTGTCGGCCAGCAATGCCCAGGGTGAGTCGGATACCTGTGGCGAATTCCCCGTCGGGATGGCCGGCACGATGGAAAGCGCCTGCGTCCTCCCGGGGATTACCATCCTGACTGACGCCACCGGCGATGAAACAGACATGCTGCCGTCCCACGATGTGCAAAGCCTGCAAATGGCCGAGCCCTATGCCTACGCGCCGGACAAGGTCATCTTTACCCTTAAGATGGCGAGTCTCTCGGTGGTCCCCCCGAATACGCGCTGGCCGGTTACCTTCACCGGGCCGGACTCGATCAACTACACCGTGCGCATGACCACCTCGACCTTCGACGGAGCGACGACCACTCCGATCTTCCAGGTCGGCCCAAGCAGCGGCACGCTCGTCGCGGCTGATCCTGCCAGCACCTATTCGGCGGACGGGACCATCACCATGGTGGTGCCCCGGAGTGCCATCGGCAATCCAGCCGTCGCGCAGAACCTGACTGGTTTCCTGGTCCGCATCGTGGGGGTCAACGCCGCCGGCGTCATCACGATCACGCCGGATAACATGCCGGATAGCCTCGCGCCCACCGGTACCTACACGATCGTGGGAAATGCTTCCTGCGCGCCTAACAATCCGCCGATTGCCGCTTTGACCGCCTATCCGGTAGGAAACCCGGGCAATCCGCCGCAGGGTGATCCGCCGCTCGCGATTCATTTCGACGGCTCCGGGTCGAGCGATCCGGACCCGGGCGATTCGGTCAGTTCCTACACCTTTGATTTCGGGGACGGCTCGGCGCCGGTCACACAAGCGGGCCCGACGATTGACCACACTTACACCAGTAACGGCAACTTCGCCGCCCGCTTGACGGTGCATGACAGTCACGGTCTGGTCAGCAGTAACACTGCGATCCAGGAAGTCGAAGCGGAGTTACCGCTCGATGACGTCCTCTCGCGCAAGGTGCATGGCAGCGCCGGGACCTTCGATATCGATCTCAACCCCGATACGAATGGGAATTACAATGTGGAATGCCGCAGCGAAGGCGCGGGTTACAACGTTATCTTTACCTTCGACCCCTCCTACACGGTTACGGGCAGTGCCAGCGGCGTCACGGTGACCAATGGCGGCACGGTCGCGAGTCACGGGTCCGGGCCAAATGCCAACCAATACCAGGTCGTTCTGACCGGGCCGCCTAACGCCATGACCCACCTGATTACCTTAAACGGGGTCCCGGTCCATAGCAGCACGATCGCGACCAATGGCGGCAACGCCACGCTGAACAACGCGGTCGGACGGCTCGATCTCCTTGTGGGTGATACGACGAACGATCGGACGGTGAACGCCGGCGACATTGGCCAGACCAAAGCGCAATCGGGCAATGCCGTGACCAGCTCGAATTTCCGGGAAGACGTCACAGTCGATGGCAGCCTCAACGCGGGCGACATTGGGCTGGTCAAGTCACGATCCGGCACAGCCTTGCCTTAGTTGTAGCTGTGGCCCTGCGGGCGACGTGGGGAGGGCACGCCAACCAGCTTGCTACCCACATACCCACGCTTGCGCTGTAGCCGTCGCCCTGTGGGCGACGCGAGAGCGGGCATCCCATTGCCTAAACAACGCACAGACTCACGCTTCGCACAGCGAAGCGGCTACAACCGCCACACGCAGCGTCGTTAGGCTGCTGCCGCTGCTGCTCGCGCCACCATTCCGCCGTAAAGCGTCTCATAGCTCTCCGCCGCCAGGGCCCACGAGAAATCCAGGGCGAGAGCCCGTTTCATGAGACGTTCCCATTCCGCGCGATCGGCAAAGATCTCCTTGGCGCGCTTGATCGCGTCCCAGAACGGTTCGCTGCCATATTCATAGAAAAGAAAACCATAGCCGGAGCCGCCTAACGTGGGAGGGGCCTGTGTGCCCCGATCAGCCGGCGGATGGCTTGCGGAATCGAAGCGCACAGGCCCTTCCCACGTTCCGGCCGGATCGTAATCGACAATGATTTGCTCAACCCCGCGGGTGGCACGGGCAATCGGGAGCACACCGTATTTCAGGCTGTGCATGGCGCTAAATGCGCCCGGCTCGACCCGTGACGGAATGAGAGTCAGATCACTCCCGCCCTCGATCAGGTGGGCGAGCGCTTCATCGTAAGCAGGCCGATAGGCGAGGCGATCGGCATATTTGCGCGCGGCAATAGCCAGCGCTGTCTCGTACGCCGGATCGCCCTTGCCGAGAATGACGAGACGCACATCGTCAGCCAGGAGGCGATCGAGCACCGGCATGAGAATGTCGAAGCCCTTGGCGCCGACTGTGCGCGTGACCATCCCGAAGACTGGGCCGCGCGGGGCCGGGGCGAGTTGAAGTTGGTCAAGCAGAGCGTTTCGCGAAGTGGCTTTGAGCTCGAGCTTGTCCGGGCCGTAGGGCATGGGCAGAAGTTTGTCGGTCGCGGGATTCCAGCGCCGGTAATCGGCTCCGCCCAGAATGCCGCTGAGCCGGTGCGCGTGTTCGCGCAGCACGCCGTCGAGACCCTCGCCTGACGACGGCGTCTGAATCTGGTGCGCGTACGGTTGGCTCGAGACGACAATCCGGTCGGCGAATAGAATGCCACCCTTAAGGAGATTGAGCCGGCCGAAAAACTCGACCCCGTTCGGTTCAAAATAGCGCGCGGGCAGATTCGTTATGGCAAAATCCCAGTTATCGAAATTACCCTGCTCGGCGAGGTGATGAATCGAGAGCACGGTGGCGAAGGGCAGCCCCTGATTGCGCACCAGCACGGGGACAAGGGCGGCCGTCCAATCGTGGCAATGAAGAATCTCCGGGCTTGGCGTCATGCGCCTGGCCAGCTCGACCGCGGCTCTGCTAAAGAAGATGAAACGGCCGGCGTTATCCGGGTAAGGTTCGCCCCCTTCCTGGTAAACCCCGGGGCGATCGTAAAGCTCGTCGCAACGGACGAAAAATATCTGGAGCTCCTCCGCCGTGCGGCCTTCGAGAAGATCAGCCGCCAGGACTCGTTCGCCTAACGAGATCTCGAGGCTGACGCGGAGCGGCCTGGTCTTGATCCGCTTGTTCTCCCGAATCTCGCGGTAGTAGGGCATGGCGAGCGCGATCTCGTGGCCGCGGGCTTTCAGTGCGCGCGGGAGAGCGACGAGCACGTCGGCCAGGGCGCCGGAGCGCGCCAGCGGCCAGCCTTCGCTGCTGATCATGAGAATCTTCATCGGGAAAACTACCTCATCTCACCCGGCGCAACCACACCTGAAAATGCGCCTTGGGCCTGTGGCCGCTTCGCTGTGCGAAGCGTGGGTATGTGCGTTGCAAGCTGATTGGCGTGTCCCCTCTCACGTCGCCCACAGGGCGACGGCTACAGCGCAAGCGTGAGTTTGCGTGTCGTTAGGCAATGGGATGGCGCTTGCCCCTCGCGTCGCTCACGGCTGTAGCCGCTTCGCTGTGCGAAGCGTGGGTATGTGCGTTGCAAGCTGATTGGCGCGTCCGCTCTCACGTCGCCCACAGGGCGACGGCTACAGCGCCGTTTTGCAGCGATGGACAGCTTACATTTGTGTCATGTATGAGGAAAAAGCGTGCATCGCGCGATCCGTTCTGATCTATCCGCTACGCACAGGCAGGAAAAATTCATGAAAAATACCAGGATGGCTCAACGCGGTCTCACTTCTCCCCGGGCATTGTTAGGCGTGGGTTTACTCTCCACGGGTTTGGCGGTCGGATTCATTGCGTTCGGGATCTTGCCCGGCGCCTCGACCATGGCACAGGACACGTCCCTTCAAAAAGGGGCAGTGCTGATCCATTCCTATCACAACGACGTTTCGCGGCCTTTGCGCGAGATGGCGGCCGAATGGAAGCCTGATCTGCGCCAGCAGAGCGAAGCGGCCGAAAACCCGCACATCCCTAACAATCACGTCGATGGGCGCGATCCAGTGATTCAGAAGCCGTGGCTGAGCAAACTGGCGCCGCACATCCCGGCTCCGATTTTGAATTTCGACGGCATCCCATATCCAGGCGTCGGCTGCAGCTGCGCACCGCCCGATACCGATGGCGCTGTCGGCAGCACGCAATTCCTTCAGATCGTCAATGAAGGTTTTCAGGTCTTCAACAAGTCCACCGGCAACTCGGTCCTCGGCCCGGTGGGCATTAGCTCGGTCTGGAGTGGCTTCGGCGGCGTCTGCCAGTCAAATGGCGATGGCGATCCGATTGCGCTCTACGACCAGCTTGCGAATCGCTGGATCATTAGCCAGTTTGCCGGCAGCAGTATCCCGACCGACGAATGCGTCGCCGTTTCCACCTCGAGCGATGCCACCGGCACCTGGTACCGCTATGGCTTCCATCTCGGCACCAATTTCTTCGACTATCCCAAGCTCGCGGTCTGGCCCGACGCCTACTACATGGCGATGAACGTCTTTAACTCCGGGGGCACCAGCTTCCTCGGGCCACAAGCCTTCGCCATGGACCGCACCAACATGCTATTGGGTAACGCGGCTACCATCATTTCCATGCCGATCTTGGGCTCCCCAAATCAGCAACCCATGCTTCCCGCCAACCTCGACGGATCGACCTTGCCCCCAAGTGGCGCACCGAACTCGTTCGTCATCTTTCCGAGCACCAACACCTATCGCGTCTATCATTTCTCGGTCGGTAGTCCCTTTGGCACTTCGCCGACCTTTACCCTTTTCCAGGCCCCGGCCGCGGCGACCTTCACCCAACTTTGCCCCAGCACGCGTGCTTGCGTGCCGCAGTTAGGCGGGACCGGAAGCAACGCCGTGGACGGCATCGGCGACCGCCTGATGCACCGTCTGGCCTATCGCAATTTTGGCGATCACGAATCGCTGGTTGGTAATTTTACGGTCAGCGCTAGCAGTGTAGCCGGCATCCGATGGTTTGAGCTGCGTGGCGTGACCAGCGGGCCGGTCACGGTGTATCAGCAAAGCACTTATCAGCCGGATACGACCTGGCGCTGGATGGGCAGCGCAGCCATGGACGGTGCCGGGAACCTCGCGATTGGCTTTAGTGCCTCGAGTTCCACCATCAACCCGCAAATCCGTTACGCCGGGCGATTGGCGACTGATCCATTAAACTCTCTGGGTCAGGGCGAAGCTCACCTTTTCGATGGCACGGGCAGCCAGACTGGAACGGGTAACCGCTGGGGCGATTACAGCGCCCTCTCGATCGATCCGGTGGATGACAGCACTTTCTGGTACACCCAGGAATACTATGCCTCGACCGGGACGTTTAATTGGCGGACCCGCATCGGATCGTTCAAATTCCCGGCTACGCCCGCATTGCTCCTGGCGGCCTCGCGCTTGACTCATGGTGGGGCCGGCACCTTTGACGTGAACATGCCGTTAACCGGGACACCGGGTGTGGAAGACCGGCTTTCGAGCACCTACACAATCGTGCTTACCTTTAGCAATGGCCCGATCACTTCTGGCACGGCCACGGTGAGCGCGGGTACGGGAACGGCGGGAAGTCCGATTTTTAGTGGCAACACCATGACGGTACCGCTGACCGGAGTGAGCAACGCACAAACGCTGACTTTGACTGTGAACAACGTCAACGGGCTATTACCCTCAGCCAGCGTCAATCTCAGCTTCCTGCTGGGTGACACGACGGCGGATGGGGCAGTGAATGCCGGAGACATCGGTCAGACCAAATCCCAGTCGGGCAACGCCGTGACCGCTTCCAACTTCCGTGAAGACGTGACGGTCGACGGCAACATCAACGCAGGCGACATAGGGCTCGTGAAGTCAGAATCAGGTACATCACTTCCCTAAACTGTAGTCGCAATTGTAGCCGCTTCGCTGCGCGAAGCGTGGGTCCGCGCGTGGCGCACGAGTCTGCTCGACCGTGCGCCTGAAGTGCGGCTCATAAGAAAAAACCCGATACCCGACTTCTGCGCCAATAAACAGGAACCGAAAATTAATCATCCGGTTCCAAAAAAACGGTGCCTAATCCCGCTGCGATAACTACCAAATGAAAACAAACCCACACTCAAAGTCAGCCTTTCTTAGACTGCGCTCCCTGGTCGGATTCAGCTTATGTCTGGCGGGACTGGCGCTGACTGTCTTCGCTTTCGAACAGCCGGCCAGGCATACTGAGCAGGCGGACGGGCCGCAGCGCGACATGCCGACGCTCCGCCAAAACATACAGGTGGAAGCGGCCGATCTTAGTCAGTTGGAACAATACTGGAGCGATCGCCTGACTTATCCGACGGGTAACTTTGACCCGGCCTGGGTGCGGCAGGCGGCGGCCCAGCATGAGCGCATGGCGCAAGGTGTCCCGGCGGGGCTTTTTCCCAAGACCAGTGGAAACAAGAAGAAGACGGCGCTCAGCACCACGAGCTTTACCGCGCTCGGTCCCATGCCCGAGCGCATGACCGGCTGCAGCGGCTGCTATGATTACACCACCACCGAGGGCCGGATCAACGACATCGTCTTTGATCCGACGACCACGAACAACGGCAGCATCGTGGCCTACGCCGGCAGCGTCGGCGGCGGGGTCTGGAAAACGACCAACTGCTGCGGCGCCGGCACCAGCTGGAGCGCGGTCACGGATGATCCTCTCATTTCCACGATCGCGATCGACACTCTGACGATCGATCCTAACGATCATAACACCGTCTATGCCGGCACCGGTGACTTGAACTACGGTTCCTTTTCCATGGGCAGCCAGGGGATCCTGAAGTCGACCGATGGCGGAAATAGCTGGACCGTCCTGGGGGCGGACGTTTTCGGCGTCTCCTACCTCCAGCCGCCGGGGCAATATCCGCAATACAACGCGGTCGGGAAAGTGCGGGTCGATCCCAACAACAGCAATAATGTTCTGGCCGGAACGAAGCAGGGCCTTTATGTGTCGAATGATGCTGGCGTCTCCTGGACCCAGTGCCCGACCAACCCGTATAGCAGTCAGCGCCAGGATATCACCGGCCTCGAGCTCTCCAATATCGCCGGGAGCACCCGTGTCATCGCCGCCGTCGGCACCCGCGGCTTTCCGACCGCGGTCCAATATGATCTTGGCCTGAACGGCGCGAACGGCATCTACAGCGCCACGATGCCGCCCAGCGGCTGCCCAACCTTTAGCTCGATCGCGGGCAACGCCAATGGCTTTGTTTTTGGCACGGCAGTCAGCGGCAGCCCCTACACGACAGGCGCGAATATGAATGCCGGGAGCGGAGTGCCTTGTAACTATCCGATAAGCGGTGGGACCGCGACTTATTGTGGCGGGGCCAGCCCGAGCGACGGCGGCGCCGACAACCTGGGCCGGATCGATCTCGCGGTAGCTCCGAGCGATCCTAACACCATCTATGCCCAGGTCGGCTCGATCGACTGGAATAGCGCCAGCGGCTGCGGCAGCACCAATGGCTGCCAGCTCGGCGCGTGGGTCTCGACCAATGGCGGGACTTCATGGTCGTTCCTCGGTGGCTCGGCCGGCGGTTCGCTCGCGCCGTGCGGGTCAGGGTCAGGTTCCGGTTCCGCCGGGGCGGGCGATTATCCACAGAACTGGTACGACCAGGGCATCAAGGTTGACCCGAATAACCCTGACCGCGCGTTCTTTGACACCTTCGAAGTCTGGCTCGTGAGCCGGACCGGGACCATGTGGTACGATACCACCTGCGGCTACACGGGTGTAAGTCCCAAGCCGGTCCATGTCGATCAGCACGCCCTCGCTTTCCTGCCCGGTTCATCCGACATTCTGCTGGTCGGGAACGATGGCGGCATGCACGGGACGATAAATGCCAGCGCGGCCGCCCTGAACACGACCAGGCCTACCTGGTTCAACGTCGATACCGGGCTGAATGCGATTGAGTTCTATTCCGGCGATATCAGCGGTAACTTCGCCACCGCGGCGACACCATCCGCGGTCGGCGGCGCGCAGGATAACGGTCCCAGTTCGGTCAGCTTCGCGGGCACGCCGACCGGTCCCGTGCAATGGCAGATGGGTCTGGGAGGCGATGGATTCTCCGGCCTGATTGATCCGATCGGCACGGGAACGAGTCTGCGCTACTGGCAGGGTAACAACAGCGGCGGTCTTAGCCGTTGTATTAGTAACTGCACAGCTGGCGGCGCAACCTGGACCAGTAAGAGGGGCGCCTGGACTGGTGACACCCAGTCCTTTGTTCTGCCGCTTAATCTTTTCCGCGGGGGTATTCCCGGCGGTGACGACTGTCCGCCGGCCGGAACCTCGGGCGGCTGTGGCCATCTCGTGGCTGGCACAACCAGAGTCTGGGAAACGATTACGGGCAACGCCGCCAGTACCGTGACCTGGTATGTGACGAACAACCCAACGACGCAAAACCTGACCAAGCAGGCCCTGGGCAACCGCTCTTACATTAACCAGGTCAAGTATTCGCCTAAGTTCCAGAGCGTGGCAATCGTGGGCACGAACGATGGCAATGTGCAGATCGGATTCAACCTCGGAACCGGCACCCAGGCTCAGGCGACCTGGGTAGACGTGACTGGCGCCAATGTCGTTCTGCCTAACCGTCCGATTCTCGGGATCGCGCTCGATCCATCAGTCCCGGCCGCGACTGTCCCGGTGGGCTATGCAGCGATCGGTGGCTTTAATGCCAACACGCCGACAACGCCGGGTCACTTGTTCCAGGTAACGTGCGGGACCTCCTGTGGGTCCTTCACCTGGGTGGATAAGACGGGTAACCTGCCGGATATCCCGGCAGACTCGGTGATTGTTAACCCTAACTTCCCGACGCAGGTTTATGTCGGGACCGACTGGGGCCTTTACTACACGAACGACATCACCGCCGCGTCTCCTGTCTGGGCGCGCTTTGAGAACGGACTCCCGCACTCCATGGTCTGGGACATGCAGATCGATCGCGGCTCCACCACGCTCTCGGTCTGGACGCGCAGTCGTGGCGCCTATGTCTGGCCGTTGCCCTCCGCGCCCCTTATGGTGGCGGGTGTTGTGTCCCGCATGACCCATGGCGGCGCGGGCACGTTCGATATCGATCTTCCGTCCGATGGCAGCGGAATTGAATGCCGGAGCGGCGGCGCTAATGGCGACTACACTTTGGTCTTCAGCTTCGCGAATTCCATCGCCTCCTGTGGTAGCCCTAACACTGGTTCGGTCAGCATGGGGCCCAATCCTAACCAGTGCACGGTGAATGTAGCCGGTGTGCCCAACGCTCAGTACATGACTGTTACCCTGACTGGCGCGATTGACTTGACCGGAGCCATCGGCGCTGCGTCCGGCACCATGGGCGTGCTGATTGGTGACACGACCGGCGATGGCTCGGTCAATGCCGGCGACATCGGGCAGACCAAGTCTCAGTCGGGCAGCACCGTGACTGCTTCTAACTTCCGGGAGGACGTGACGGTCGATGGCAGCATCAATGCCGGCGATATCGGGCTCGTGAAATCAAAATCTGGCACGGCGCTCCCCTAACGAGCGATCGTTGCGATGGTGGCGCCGGCCGGCGGCCTGGCGCCACCTTTCATCAGGCCGTAACCGATTCGAACTGCACTTGTCAAAACATGTTCTTAAAGATTACCTTCGTTGGCGGCAATGCGCCGCAGCTTGACGTGCTGACCCCATCCGGAATTAGATCGGAAGTATGTTTTCGAAATTCCACTTGATTGCGGCAGTTAGCCTCCTCGGGCTCTTCGGGATTGCGCCAGGAACCGCGGCCGCCGGCTTCAACTCGAGCAGCGCGGTTTTCATCATTCTGATGGAAAACGAGAACTGGTCGAGCATCAAGGGCAGCGCCTCCGCGCCCTACATCAATAACACGCTGTTGCCGATGGCCTCCTACGCGGAGCAATATTACAACCCGCCGGGCAATCATCCGAGTCTGCCGAATTACCTCTGGCTCGAAGCCGGCACCAACTTCGGCATCCTGAACGATAACCCGCCTTCGGCGAATCATCAGTCCACCGCCAACCATTTCGTTACCTATCTCAAAAACGCAGGCATTTCCTGGAAAACCTACCAGGAAAACATCACCGGAACCACCTGCCCGACGACGGACAGCCCGCCCTACTACGTGAAGCACAATCCCTTCGCCTATTTTGATGACATCGTGAACAACTACTGCCTTTCGGCCATGCGACCATACACGGAACTGGCGGGCGACCTCAGCAATCAAACGGTCTCGCACTATAACTTCATCACGCCAAACATCTGTGACGACATGCATGACTCGTGCGCGCCGACGAACAACCCGATCAAGCAGGGTGACACCTGGCTTTCGCAAAATGTGCCGATGATTATGCAATCGGCTGCCTACCAAAACAATGGGCTCCTCATTATTTCCTGGGATGAGGCGGTGACGGGCGATGGCCCGATCGGGCTGATCGTGCTCTCACCCCTCGCCAAAGGTGGCGGCTATCATAATTCACTGGGTTACACCCATAGCTCTACCCTGCGCACTTTTCAGAAAATATTTGGCGTGACACCGTTTCTTGGGGGCGCGGCGACCGGGCTGGACCTGAGCGATTTGTTCATGCCGGGCGCGATCCCGAATGGCGATCCGCAGGCTGTCTCGAGAAAGGTCCATGGCAGCGCCGGGACTTTTGACATCGACCTGGAGCTGAGCGACGAATGCCGCAGCGGCGGACCGACCAATGATTATCAGATAGTTCTCACTTTCCCGAGCGCCGTTACTTTCAGCAGCGCAGCCGTCACCGCCGGGACGGGAAGCGTCAGCAGCAGCAGCGGCAGCGGGACAGCTAGTGTTACGGTGAATCTCACGGGCGTAAGCAATGCCCAAAACATTACCCTCACGTTGTCCGGCGTCAGCGACGGGACCGGCACGACGGGGAGCATTAGCGTGCCGATGGGCGTGCTGATCGGTGACACGACGGGGGATGGGGCGGTCAATGCCGGGGACATCGGCCAGACCAAGTCCCAGTCGGGTAACGCCGTGACCGCTTCCAACTTTCGCGAGGACGTGACAGTCGACGGCAGCATCAACGCCGGCGACATCGGGCTGGTGAAATCTAAATCCGGCACCGGCTTGCCTTAGGGCTGCAGCCGGTTCGCTGTGCGAAGGGCGGGGGTTGCCGGTTGTCAGGCATTGGGAGGTCGTTTCTCGCGTCGCCCGCGACTGTAGCCGCTTCGCTGTGCGAAGCGTGAGTTGTGTGTGGCAAGCCAGTTGGCGTGTCCCCCTCGCGTCGCCCACAGGGCGACGGCTACAGGCGAAGCGTGGAACCTGCGCTCACGACCGCAGCGGGGAAACCTTGCTTTCGAAATACCCGCAAGGCTGCGCCTAACGAGTATGTCTCTCTAGACCTGTCTGCGGCGGATGCGCTGAACAGTAAGCAGAAGCCCGGCGCCGGCGAACAGAGCGGCAGTTGTGCTCGCTTCGGGAACACTGGTGTCGCCCGCGGAAAAGCTGAAGGTTCCGGCCGTTTTCGGATCCTGCGTGCTGAAGAACCAGGTGCCGGGCGTCGGATCGAGTCCAGGAGTCGTGCTCGAGACGGTTCCCGTGCCGCTAATGTTCAAAAAACCACCGCCCTGGCTAACAATGGTGGCGGTGAGCAGGTCAAAAGTGAAGGTATCGACACTCCACAAACCCGGTGTCGGCGTTGAAGGATTAAAGGTCCAAGGCGCGGCGAAGGTGGCGGGCGTGTTGGGCGCAATCGAGCCGAAGTCGCCATCGCCGACCTCGACATGAGTATTGAACCAGGCGGTCACGGCCGTGGCGGTATTGACATCGCCGGTATCCAGCTGAATCCGGCCGGCAAATGTGATGTCGCCAGAGATGGGAGCGGCCTCGACCGCGCGTCCAAAAAGAGCGCTCGCCAGAGCTGCGGCGAGAATGAGGACGCAAAGGTTACTTGTTCTCATACGGTAATTACCGGGGTGCCGAAAGTGGATTAGGCACCGGTTATAGACCTGCTACTGCGCTTGTCGAGATAATTCTTCAAAAATCTCCTGGCCCTGTTCGCCCGGCCTCAAATCGGCCCGATTTCAGAGGCCACGAAGGCGGGGAAACGGCGACGACCGCGACCCGGCGCACCATCTGGAGCGGCGCCTTGGAGTCTCCTCGAGCGCGGGCGGTTCCGGACGAGGCGAGCAGCTCGGGCGAATTTTACACTGGCAGGACGGAGAAGGCCGGGCCGCGGAGAGCCGCCACAATTGCTCGTTAGGGAACGCTTCCAAACCCTGGCAATGCCGTTCCGTCCGAAGCACTCCTCCAATTTTCGAGGAATTAAATCGCGCTAGATCAAATCGGCGCCTGTCTGTCAACAGATTTATTTGTTAACTTTCAGTTAATCTTATTGCCACGAGACGCGGAACCAGCCACAAGCATCCCCGACGCAAGCAATACACCAAGCTCTTCGCGATGGAGGATGTGCGCCTGACCGTGACGAAGGACGCGTTGCGCGCGCTCGCCGCCCAGGCGAAAGAAATTCGCGTTAATTAACTGCCAGAACAATTACTTAATCCGATGAGAACCTTAATCATTAAAGGTGTCGCTCTTTTCAGTGTGACGCTTCTGACCACCGCCCTAACGAGCACCGCGCAGACGAGCGGCAATATCGCCACCCAGACCAGTCAGAGCTGGAGCACGGCGCCGTGGAATATCACCGCCGGTATCGGCGCCTACCCGGACAGCGGCGGAACGGCGGAGTTCGACACCGTTATCAACACCCTTCTTGGCACGGTGCCAGGGACAACCGTCTTTACCATGGACGTGACGCCCACGATCTCCAGCTTCACTTATAATAGCCCGTTCAACTACCAGCTCGCGGCGGGTGCCGGCGGCATCAATCTGGACGCGGGTGGCGCCACCTTTGACATGGTGTTAACGGCCATGTCGACGCCAACTTTAACCAACCTGTCCGATCCAATTACGGCCGCCATTTCCGGTGGCGGGACCAACGGCTTGACCAAGACGGGCAATGGAACCCTCACCCTCAGCTCATCCAGTAGCTACACGGGCGGGACCCATATCAACGGAGGAACACTCGCCATCTCGGCTTCGGCCGCGATCGGCGATTCCGTTTTCGGAGCCAGCGGAGCCGGCAACGACATCTCCCTGAGCAACGGCGCCACTCTGGCCAACAACATTACCAGTGGATGGACCACCTCGCGCAACTTGTCACTCGGCACCGGCGGCGGCCAGCTGCTCCTGTTTACTGCGGCCACGATCAACGGGGTCGTCAGCGGCGGTGGCAGTCTTTCGATCAACAACAGCACTCTTACGCTTACCAACACCAATATCTATACCGGCGCGACGATCCTCAACTCGAGCTTCAGCGGGCTGACCTTGAGCGGCAACGGGAGTATTAATCAAAGCTCCAACATTGATCTGGCGGGGATTCTTACCCTCACGAATACGACCACCAATAATGCCGACCGTCTGAACGACAATGGAACGATTACCGATCGCGGAGCCACTATTACGATGACTGGAAACGCCTCGGCCGCCACAAATGAGGTCGCCGGCGCGCTCACTCTGGCCAACGGCGCCAATACCATCACGGTCAATCCGAATGCGGCCCAGCAGGCAAGCCTTAATTTCTCCAGCATCACCCGGCAAAATAACTCCACCCTGTTCGTCCGCGGCACGAACCTTGGCAATACCGCTGGCAACGGCGTCGCGGAAATCACCTCCACCGCTTCCCCGGGCACCTTGATCGGCGGCGGCGGCGCGGCTGGGAGCCAAAACATCAGCATCCTGCCGTGGGCCGCGGGCAACGTCAGTGCCAGCGCGACCACCAGCAGCAGCTTCGTGACCTGGGATTCCGGGACCGGTCAGTTCCGGCCTTTGGTGGCGGCTGAGTACTCCGCCCTGGCCAACGGTGAAAGCGACAGCAACAACACCGGGGTGGCGGCCGCGACGGCGATCAGCTCAGCCACGACCGTCAATGCCGTTCGGGTCACCGGCACCGGCACATTATTGAGCGGCACTGGCGGCCTTAATATCACCAGTGGCGCGCTGCTCTATTCGCCGGGCAGCACGACCGCCGGCACGATCAGCGCGACCTTGAACTTCGGCGGAGCCGAGGGAGTGGTTTCCAACACTGCCGGGGCGGCCAACAGCACCTCCGCCGGCCTCACCCTTAGCGGGATTATTCACGGGACCGGTGGTCTCACTCTTAACTCCATTATCGGGTCCAACATCGCGCTGACCAACACCAACAGCGATTACACTGGAACGACCACCCTCACGGGCGGACTGACGATGTTCAGCGGCACGGTCGCGAGCGGCGCCAACAGTGTCTTCGGAGCCGATACTTCGGCGATCGTACTGAACCTTAGCAACAACACGAATCTCAACGGCATGTATGCCACCGCGGCTACGAACTTGAACCGCAATCTCCAGATCATCGGTAGCTCCGGTCAGTCGGCCTTTCTCCTCACCACGGGCGCTTATGCTTTCAACGTCAACGGCAACATCGATATCGCGAACGGGACCCGGCTCGACCTCTACAACACGGCCAGCGGAAGTGCCACGAACGCGTTTGTTCTGAACGGCAATATCACGGGCGCGGGAGGAATCAGCGACAATGCCACCACCACGACCTTCGTCACCCTCAACGGCGCCAACACCTATACTGGCGGCACCAACATCCAGACCGCCACCTATCAGGTAGGCTCGGATTCCACCGGCAGCAGCGGCGCATTTGGCACCGGCACGATTTATTTTTCCAGCACCGGAAAAATCCAGAGCAAGGACGCGACCGCCCATACGATTGACAACAACCTGTTCTTTGCCGCCACTCCGACTTTCACGGGAACCGGCGGCCTAACCTTTACCGGTGGCGTGAATCTGAACGGCGCCCGTTCCTTCACCGTTTCCGACACGGCCGCCGCCGGCACAGCCTTTAGCGGCGTCGTTTCGAATGGCTCACTCACCAAGACCGGCACCAGCAGCCTGTCCCTCAACAGTTCGACCGGCAACACCTACACGGGCGGCACCGTGCTTGGCACCAGCGCCGGCGTCTTGAACGTGAATAACAGTACTGGTTCGGGGACTGGCAGCGGCACGGTTTCGATCGGCGGCACGAGCAGTGCGAACCGCAGCACCCTGAGCGGTAACTTCACCATTAGCGGTGCCACACAGGACACCGGCGTCCTTTCACCCGGCAATGGCACGACTCGCAACGGCGTTGGTGATATTGGCACGGCTAACTTCGGTTCCAGCCTCTCTTTAAATTCAAACACCGTCGTGACCCTCGAGCTGGCCAACTCTGCCAGCTCGGATCAGATTAATGTCGGCGGCCTGCTTACCTTGGGCAGCAGCGCGATCAACATCACGACTATCGGCGGCTATCAGGCCGCCTTGGGTGCCTCCTTCAATTTGCTTAACTGGGGCAGCTTGAGCGGCACGGCCACTCTTAACCTGACCGGCGCGGTCCTGGCCGATCCAGTCAATACCTTCTGGGACACCTCAACCTTTTTCACCGATGGTACTGTGCGGGTAGTTCCAGAACCCGGCACCACCGGGCTCTGCATCGCGGGCGGTCTCGCTCTCTTTGCCGCCGCGCGCCGTCGCCGCCGCGCCTGATCTGATAATTCTCCCTCAATGGCCTGCTTCGTCGTTCTGGCGAAGCAGGCCGATTCGCATCCGGGCGTGGCTCAACAAGCTCTTGTGCCAACCCTGGAGCGCACGCCGAGGTTTTGACGCCGGGAGCGTCACGCGCGTCCGAGTTTCATTGCCACGGATAGGCCGCTAAGAGCGAAGACATGCCGAACTGGGGAATCCCCTGGTCTTGAGATTATCTTCCATATAAGCACTTCTCCTGTAAACGACCAGCCCGGCCGGCTTATCTCCAGAGTTGACAGACTTATCCTATCCGCTGTGTTTGCGATTCATCGACCTTCGAAAGAAAGAAGCGCGGTCTCGCGATGATCCGCCCGATTCGGGCCACAGGCCGTCGGCGGTGTGATACTATCCCGTCCGTGATGTGCCGGTCTGCCAGAAGAATAACAAGCTTCAGCTCTCTCGCGCTTTGGCTCGCGCTGGCGGTTCTTCCTATCGCGGCGGAGCCTTCGGCTGAGCTACCGCAAGAATTCCTGAAACATCTCGAAGCCGCGAAGACACCCGCGCAACAGGACGAAATCATTCGCGCCGCAAGACTGCCGCTTTCCGGCCAGCCATTTCGCCGGGCGCTGCTCAGGCGCGCTTATCAGCTCACGATCGATGGCGATTATGCGCGCGCTCAGGCCTTCGACGACCTGGTGTCCCGCCTCGCTCAGGCCGCGGGCGCGGGTGAGGACGCCGCCGGCGCGCAGGTGCAAAACGCCTACTTGTTTCGCGAAGAAGGCGATATCGCGGGCGCGCTCGTCGCAGTGGGAAAGGCGCTCGCCTATTACGAGGCACATCCAGGTAATAAGCGCGGCCTCATTAGCGCCTACGAAACCGAAGGGCTCTGCCGTATGTCGCAGTCGGATTTCGCCCGGGCACTCGAAGGTTATCATCGTGCCCTTAGCCTCTCCGAGGAAATCAAGAGTCCAGCGGGGATTATCGCGGCGCTCAACAGCATCGGCGAAGTTTACCGCACGCAGGGAGAGCCGGAGCGGGCCCTGCAGTTTTACACGAAGGCGCGCAAGGCGGTGGGTGATGACCACGCCTGGAACATGGCGTTCATCTTTAACAACATTGGGATGTGTTATGACGCGATGGGCGACCTCGACCGCGCGATCGAGAACATCGAGCAAGCCCGGGCCGTGGCGGAAAACGTACACGCGCGGCCGCGGGTGGAGACCTCGCTGGCGGTGCTGGGCGACCTGGAGTTGAAGCGGGGACAGCTCGATCCGGCGCGCGATTCTTATGCGCAAAGTTTGCAGCTTGCGCAGGAATTGCACGATGCGGCGGGGGCGGCGCGTGCGACGCTCGGACGGGCCCAGGTAGCGCTTGCTCGCGGGGACGCAGCGGCCGCGCTCGAGCAGGCGCGCGAGGCGGCCGCGCTTTCGCGCCAGACCGGCAAGATCGACCAGGTGGCACCCGCGTTGACCTTGTGTGGCCAATCGTTGCAGGCGCTCGATCGGGACGAGGAAGCGAAGAAGGCTTTCGAGGGCGCGATCGCGGCGGTCGAAGAAATGCGGGGCCGGGTGGCCGGCGGCGACATCGAGCGGGAAGCCCTTTTTGCGCAACGGATCGCGCCTTATCGCGAGCTGGTGGCGTTGCTGGTGAGGCAAAACCGGCCGGAGGAAGCGCTCCTCATCGCCGAAAAGGCGAGCGCGCGCGTGCTTCTCGACGCAACCGACGGTGATCGCACGGAATGGCCTTCAATCCTGACGGCCGACGAACGTTCCCGGTTCCAGGAGATGAATTTGAAAGCGGCGGAGGCGAATCACGCCCTAACGCGCTTACAGGCTGCGGCCAAACCCGATGAAGCGGCGACGGCCAGGGCGGAAACGGCTCTACGCGAGGCGCGGAGCGCGCAGGACGATTTTGCAACGCTAATCCAATCGTCGCACCCGGAGTTGCGGCGAATGATGCCGCCCGCGGTGCTGAATACGCTGAGCGAGCTGGAACCGACCTTGCGCGGCGGGAAAACCACGCTGCTCCGGTTTTTGGTCGGCGAAAAGGAGTCGTTCCTTTTTGTGGTGACTTTGCCTAACGACTCCAGAAGCCCGGCGCTGCAGGTCATCCCGCTCGGACAGGGCCGGGCGGCCCTGACTCGCCTAACGAAGGATTATAGGAGCAAACTGGCCAACCGCAGCCTGGTCTGGGAAAAATCATCGCGTCAGTTGTACGACCTGCTCCTCCGACCGGCCGCGGCGCAACTGACAGGTGCCGATTCCATCGTTATCGTGCCCGACGGTCCGCTCTGGGAGCTGCCATTCCAATCACTCGAGCGGGCGGTGGAAGATCCGTTGCTGGTCGATTATTCGGTTCGTTATGCGCCTTCGCTCACCCTTCTCGCGCGCGCCCAGAAAGTGGTGCCCACCTCGCCCGAACATCAGCTTCTTGCTTTCATCAATCCGGCGCTCGGTTCCTCCCCTGAGGTGCGGGAACCCGTCCTGCCAGATCACGAATGGGAACCGCTCCCCGGTATGGAAAAGCAGGCGGGCGAGCTGGCGAAGATTTATCCGGCGCCGGCCGGGGAGATTTTTGTCGGAGCCGAGGCGAGCGAAAAGACCTTCAAAGAGAAAGGCAGTGGCGCGGCGATGCTCCATTTTGCCACCCATGGCGTGCTGGACGACCGGGCGCCGCTCTACTCCTACCTCCTCCTTTCCCAGATAAATATCGCGCCGGGGGAAGATGGACGACTCGATGTGCGCGAGTTGCTCCAGATGAAATTGCACGCCCGCCTCGCGGTGCTCTGCGGCTGCGAGACAGCGCGCGGCGAGGTCACGGCCGGCGAGGGTGTGGTCGGGTTGTCCTGGGGTTTTCTGGTCGCGGGTTGCCCGGCGACGATCGTAAGCCAGTGGAAAGTGGGGAGCACCAGCAGTACGCAGTTGATGGTCGAGCTTTACCGGGAACTACATAACGGGGTGGAGAACGCGGAAGCGCTGCGGCGAGCCAGCCTGAAACTGCGCGAGGACGCGCGTTACCGACATCCGTTCTACTGGGCACCGTTCGTTTTGGTGGGGGCAAACTTGTAACTGCTCGCGGGCTGGCGCAACGTCTACTTCGCCGGGTTCGTCAGGCTAGTGAGCAGATTTTTCGGCAACGCGCTCTGCGGATTTTCGCGGACGAGTTCTTCAAGCTCGCGCCGCGCCTCGGCCACCAGACCGACCCGCGCGTAGGCCAGCCCCATGACCAGATGCGACGCGCCCCATTTCTCCCGCAGCTGCTGCAATCCGGTCCGCGAGGCTGCGTCGAGGACGCGGAAGCGCGCTTCCGGCTCAGGCGGAGACGGGCTCTTGGCGAGCGTTTCGCCATCCTTCAGGGCCTCAACCTCCCAGTCGTAGGTCTCGTTAGGGGAAAGAGGTTCGTCAGGCGTCCAGGCGGTCGCGGACGCCGGGAGGAGCGGGCTGCTCACCACGGCGTCGCCGGGCGGCACAAGATTGACCCGATAACTGGTCGCGCCCGGTTCCTCGCTCCAGCGAAAGGTGGGCCGCTCCGCCTCGACGACGCTTCCGACCGGCGCGACGACGTGAAAGGAACCTTCCGGCGAGGGCGCGCCGGCCAGAGTGTCGCGCGGGCCGCGCAATTCGCCCAACGAGGCCGGCCGCTCGATTTTCCCTGACGAAATCGCCTCGTGCACGGCACGCTGCAAATCTGGCGGCAGCGGGCTGAGCCCGGCAATCTCGCCACTCGCGTTAACCACAACTCGTTTGCCGTGGTCGATCAGTGCCACGCCGGCGCCGGCTCGGTGTCCCACGGAGATCAACCAGAGGATGGCGCAACCGAGGACGAGCCCAGCCGCGAGAGGCCAAGCGCGGCCCAGTCCCCGCGTCCAACGCGGCCGGGCCCCGGCGGCGTAATCGTGCGCCGGGAGTTCATTCATCTCTTCGCGAAACTGCAAGAGGCTGGCCAACTCCGCGGCCGCAACCGGCGAATTGCCGATGCGGTCGATCAATTCGCGCCGGCGCAGCGGATCGACGTCGCCCTCCATCCAGTCGAGAAGATCTTCGTAGCCGACGTTCTCGGCAACGGTAACTGATGGTTTGTCGCGCCGCAGTTCCTCCCGACAGTCCACGCATTCCTGCAAATGATCGCTCACTTCGAGGAGCGTGGAGGGCGTGAGTGTTCGCTGCCAATAGGCCGCGCGGTCCGCTTTCGTTAGGTGTCCGTTCTCGTCCATTGCTTCTGCTCTCTAGGATGCGGAACCTGCGTTCTTATTACCTGCGCCAAATTTCCAGAGGCGCCAGGCCTCGCCTAATTTATCGCGCGCCACTCGCCGCAGGTTGATCACCTGCTGGCGGGTGCAGGCGAGCATGCCGGCGATCGTTAGGTCGTCGAGCGGCAGGCGATTCCAAAGCTCGGCTAGTTCGGTCCCAGCCAGACCAAGTGCGAGCGCGACCGAGCGAATCGAAGCCACCCCGAGTAGCTCGAACTCGCGCAGGATTTCGGAATGGAGGAGAAAGGCGCGCCGCTGCCGATCCGAAAGCGTTCCAATCTCCCGCCAGAGCCATCCGAGATATTCCTTCCAGACTAAATCCTCGGCCGGAGACTGGCGCGGGTCGAAGGCCGCGCTGGAGTTACCGGAGGTGGGGGCGGGCGTGCCGGCGATCCCGGGAACCTCGGCCAGGGCCGTCGTCAGGTCGCGCAGCTCGATCGGGCCGCCCAGCCAGCGAAAAATGCGCGCGATCAACTCCGGCAGGACGAGCTCGGCGGGATCGAGACCACCGAGCGCCTCGCGAACGGCCGCGTCGGCATCGATCAGCAACCACTGAAGTTTGGGCGACGGCCTACCCAGCCGTCCCATCCACGGCGTGAGCCCGCACCATTTCACGCCATCCGCATCTTTCCAGAGAGCGAATCCTTTTTGCGGGCTCCGGCCTTCGAGCAAATAACGAAGCCGGTTCAGGAACAAAGCACGTGGTGGATGCCGGGCGCGCAAGGATTCCGCCCACGCTGCATAGGTGGTGCTCGCGACATAGGCGCGAAAGTCGCGGATCGGCTCGCGCGCTTCCTGATGGAGTGCGCTGAGCTGCCCGATCAGATTTTCGCGAGCGGCGCTGGCGATGTCTTCGTCATTGGAAGAACCATCGGCTTGTCCGCCGTCGCGGGCTTTCCGGGTGTGCAGGATGACTTCGATGAGCGGATCTGCCTGCACCATAATCAGCCGGGTCAGTTGTGTGTCCATTTCGGCCGGAGAAGACGCGGCGAGATAAGAGGCGAGGAGCGGGTCAGACCCGGAACCCGGAGAAGCGGATTGGCGTGGCGCGGATTTAAACATCCTGGACTGAGCAAATGCTAAGCACCTTTCGAGCGCGCCGCCACTGGGCCTGTCCAGGAGGCCCAAGATTCTTTACATGACCGGTAATATCGCCGCTCCCTCCGCATCTCCAAGCAGTGAAATCGAACCTATGTCTCTGCCGAAAAGGCCACCAAACCTCATCCAATGAAACTTCCTTCTTCTCTTATTACTCTGGCGACCTTTGCGACGCTGACTCTCGCCGGACATCGGCTTTACGGCGGCGACCCGGAGATTTTCCTCACCGGCATCGGCTCGCAGGGGGGCGGGATTGCCGGTGCCTACACGCTGACTGGCTGGACGCTCAACCCGACGCTCGTCTCCGGTTTGTTCGACCCGGTCGGCCTGGCGGTGTCTGGAAATGACTTGTTCGTGCTGGATAATATGGCCGGCGTTAAGCCCGGGACGGTAGGTGAATACGATGCCACTACCGGGGCACCGGTGAACCTTGCGCTCATCTCTGGTCTGCCGGACCCGTCGGGCATCGCGATCTCGGGATCGATGATATTTCTTACGATCAACAACGATTCGGCTGGGACCGCGCAGGTCGCCGAATACACCACCGGGGGTGTGCTGGTGAACGCGGCCCTCATCACGGGATTACAAGTTCCTGCGACCGGGATTGCCGTTTCCGGTTCCGATTTATACGTCGTAGATCACGGCTCGGAAACGGTCGGGAAATATACTACCTCTGGCGGCTCTATTAACCCCGCGTTGATCACGCTCAATGCGCCGGGTCAAATCGCCGTCGAGGGCACCAACCTGTTCGTGATCAGTCCTGAGGATGAGACCGTTTACAATTATACCACCTCGGGAGTCTTCGTGAACTCGTGGAAGGTAACCAATAGCTATCCGATCGGTCTCGCAGTCTCGGGAACGGATGTGTTTGTCACCGACCTGGATAATGAAACCGTCCGCGAATACACGACCACAGGGGTATTGGTCAACAATGCCTTGATTTCCGGAGTCAGTGACCTCCTCGGTATAACGATTAGCGCGGTCGGGGCGCCTACGCCTACACCGACGCCGACAGCGACTCCAAAACCAACACCTACACCGACCCCAAAACCAACCCCAACCCCGACTCCACAAGTCGGACTTTCCCCAACCACCTTTACCGTCGATGGAAGCGCCAGTCCTACGACTAACGTGGTCGATACCGTCCTCCGTTTCGCCGCCGTCCAGACGGGCACACCGGCCGGTCTCTCCGTCCGGGTGCAGACCAGCCTGACGCCGAGCGTGGCATCCAGTTGGACCGACCTGAATAATGGGAGTGCCGGTGGGATGATCTATGATATTTCGAGCAAGACCTTCGTCAGCAGTTCGGCTAACTATCCTCTGTTCAATGGACTCTACTTTCGCGCCATCGCTTCGGCCCACGGTTACCCCGACAGCATTTCCAACTCGGTAGGCCCTTTCAGTCTTGCCAGCAGCACTCCGCGCCTGAGCCCGCCGGAGATAGCGGTGACCGGCGGTGGCCCGTTTGCCGATCTCTACTTTCGTTCCTATGTCGCGACCGCGACCAGCGGCGTTGCCCTACGGATTCAATTCACCACCACGCCATCGAATGAGGTGAGCTGGGTCGATCTGAATGACGGTCAGGCTGGTCACATGAAGCAGAGCAATCAGCCGAACCGCTTTTACCTGATGGCCAATAAACTCCCGGCCGTGACCGGCGTTTACTACCGCGTCGTGGCCTCCCTCGCGGGTTATGTGGATGGCCTTTCCGCCCCGTTCGGTCCGCTCAATCTGATCCTCGAAACGCCGCCCACCGTTACAATTACTCCGCCAAAAGCGCTCTCCGGCACCGGTACAACGTCCAGTCCAAATGTTTATTCATACGGTAGCCTTCAGTTTGTCGTGAAAGCTACGCCATCGAGCGGGCGGTCAGTGAAGATAATCGGGCTTCTCTGTGACGGCGAGGCGGTGGGCCTGTCCTTCACTTCCAATCTGACGGCGACCTTCACCCCACAGTCGATTGGTGATCATCTCGTCGAGGCAGTGGCCGTGGATGACCTGGGAGCGAGCGCTCGTAACGGCACGGCTCCTCTCCATATCCGGACCATCCCCAGCACCATCAACAGCGCCGAGAAGGAAGAAACGGCGACCAGTGGACCGGGCGACACCCAGGCCGCGACCGTTCCTGGCCGAGTCTTTACCGTCGCCAAGTCTGGCGGTAACTGGAATGATCCTACTACCTGGAAAGATAGCAATGGAAACACGGGTATCCCGGGCGAACAAGATCTCGCAATCGTCGGATCCTCCAGTGTTAAGTGTCCGTTTGACGTGGTAGCCGGCTCAGTTACCCTCAGTGGCGGCCAGATCATTGGGCCTGGCACGTTGGATATCTACGGAGTCATCTCCATCTCCTCAGGCGCATTTGTGAACGCCAGTCTCTATATCGGCACGGGCGGAGTTTGCAATTTGACCAACAGTGTCCCCATCCAAATGGCCGCAAATGTGGTTAACTTTGGGACCTGGAATGTGCATGGTGGCGGCGGCCTTCTCGGCTTGGTTACCTTTGATAACGCCGGCACGACAAACTTTCAGGTTCCTCTTACCACTCCATTGCTGGCTGGCCAGGACCCGACGATCGACACTCGCGTGCTCCAGGCGAACGCCGTCACCAACCTTGGTCTGGTACATGCAGGCCTCGATTCAATGTTAATCGGCCAGGATGGCAGCAGTATCGTCAACACCAATGGGAGCAATATTGTGTCTCAAGGCGCCGGGAACATTGTCTCCCAGGGTGCCGGGAATATCGTATCGCAAGGCGCCGGTAATATTGTTTCTCAGGGTGCTGGCAACATCGTCTCCCAGGGTGCCGGGAACGGCCCGAGCCAGGAAGGCAACACCAATTCGACGGCCACGCCTACCCCCACGCCATCCGGTTACATGCAGAGCGGGGGCGAGACCGATCTTGATGGGCTCACTATTACCGGGCCGGTAACTCTGAATGGCGGCGTCCTTTCCGGCTCGGGCGTGATCGACGGCGACCTCACCAATACCGGTGGCTTCATCTCACCCGGGCACTCCCCAGGTGTAATTGGAGTTACCGGCTCCTTTACTCAGAGTAGCGGAGGAACCATGGTTCTGGAGGATGGCGGAATAACACCCGACGCCTTCGATCAGTTAGAGATCGCCGGCACAGCGACCCTCGGCGGCACTCTTGACCTCCAGTTGATCAATGGCTACAGCCCGGGCGCAACAGAAACGTTTTCTCCGCTCGGTTACACCACGCTCAGTGGTCAATTCGCCTCCATCAGCTCCAACGCTACAGTTACATTTACGGCCAACGGAGCGAATGCGGCCGTCAACCCAGCTGTGGCTGGTCCGACCGCAGCCGCTTCGCGCAACATTTCTACCCGGGCCTTGGTGCAGACGGGAGATAACGTGGTGATCGGCGGGTTCATTGTTACCGGTCCGGCTGGTTCCACCAAGAAGGTCATCATCCGCGGGATTGGGCCTTCGCTCACGGCTGCGGGCGTGTCGGGCGCTTTGGGCGATCCTTATCTCCAGCTCTTCAGTGGCAGCGCCCTGCTGGCGTCGAATGACAACTGGAAGGAAAACGAGGCCGCGGTGGAGGCGAGCGGCGTCGCTCCGACCAATGATCTGGAATCGGCGATTGTAGCCACGCTCGCGCCGGGTTCCTATACCGCCGTGCTGAGCGGCACCAACGGCACCACCGGCGTGGGCCTGGTGGAAGTCTACGACCTTGCACCGACGTCCGCGGCGTTACTCGCGAACATCTCTACGCGTTGCTCGGTGCAGGAAGGAGATAACGTCCTGATTGG
The DNA here is from genome assembly GCA_050736975.1 of Chthoniobacterales bacterium. Lineage (GTDB taxonomy): Bacteria > Verrucomicrobiota > Verrucomicrobiia > Chthoniobacterales > UBA10450 > Palsa-1392. The sequence goes on from JBOHXL010000113.1 coordinate 57,611, forward strand.
TGGCTTCATTCTGCAAGGCACCGAACCGAGCAACGTTTTGATCCGTGCGATCGGTCCCTCGCTGACCGCGGCGGGAGTGACCGGGGCTTTGCAAGATCCGGTGTTAGAGTTACACGATGCCAACGGCGCCGTCATTATGAATGACGACTGGATCAACACTCAGGAAGCCGAGATTACTGCGACCGGCGTCCCCCCATCCGACCCGAGGGAATCGGCGATCCTCGCCACGCTCTCGCCCGGGGCGTACACCGCGATCGTGACCGGCAAGAACGGTGGCACCGGCGTCGGCCTGGTCGAAGTCTATAACATCCAGTAATCAAGGGCAATTTCAGTCGTCGTAGCGCATTTCGGCCCTTAACTCGCCGGCCGATGCTCTCGCATTCCGATTTCTGGCTTATTGCAGTTTTGAAAAATCGGCCTCGCTCCGCAACTACGGGCTGCGCTGCGTTATTTCATGGATCGGTCTTTCGGCCTGGATTAACCGAACACGGTCCATTAGGACCGGAGCGAGGCCAGGTTTTGCACCACGGCGACGAGTTCGATGAAATCGACCGGCTTGGCCACGTGCATTTGAAAGCCGGCCCGCAGGGCGCGGGTGCGGTCTTCGTTCCGCGCCAAAGCGGTCAACGCCACCGCGGGCACGGTTCGTCCACCGGGCAACGCGCGCAGGCGGGTGATGAACTCGTAGCCGTCGTGTTCCGGCATCCCGATGTCGCTTAGGATGACATCCGGGGTGAATCGCGTGAACTCCGCGACCGCTTCATCCATCGAATGCGCGCCGCGCACTTCCGCCCCATGCCGCTCGAGGATACGTTTTACGGTGCGGATGCAATCTCTCTCATCATCTACCACTAACACCTTGACCCCGTGAAGGTCGATGATCGGAGCCGTCCCATCGAGCGCTGGGGTGCGCGGGGTTTCGGCAATCGCTTCCGTCTCCCATTGCACCGGTTGCAACGGCAGACTGATGGTAAAGGTGGCGCCCTGGCCCAGGCCCGCACTGGCCGCTCGCACACCGCCGCCATGAAGCTCTGTCAGTTGCTTCACGATCGATAACCCCAGACCCAGCCCGCTGTGGCGGCGCGTCGTCGTCGCCTCAGCCTGGCGGAATCTATCGAACACCAGCCCCAGAAACTCGGGCGCGATGCCCTGGCCGCTATCGCTCACGGAAATTTCGGCATGGGAATTGACCCGTTGGATTACGACATGAATGCGGCCATTCCTAGGCGTAAACTTCACCGCATTAGTCAGCAGATTCCAGACGATCTGCTGGAGCCGGTCCTTGTCGCCCATGACGATCCCGCTCACGGTGGAAAAGGTGGAGGTCAGGTGAATTCCCTTGGCCTTGGCTGTCGGCCGGACCGTTTCCATGCCGGCGCCGACGACCGCGGCCAGGTCGACTGGCTGAACGTCCAGGTTTACTTTCCCCAGCTCGATTCGACTCATATCAAGCAGGTCGTCGATCAATTGGGCTTGGGCCTGAACGTTGCGCTCGATAATCGGGAGACCCTCCGCAAGGTCTTCCGGGCCTGCTCCCTCCTTTAGGATTTGAGTCCAGCCGAGAATCGCGCTCAGCGGTGTGCGCAGCTCATGAGAGAGCGTGGCCAGGAATTCCCCTTTGACTCGATCGGAGCGCTGTAGCTCCTCGTGCGCGTCGGCCAGCTCGCGCAGAGCCTGCTTTTGTTTCGTCACATCGCGGGCGATTTTCGAGGCGCCGACGATCACCCCCTCGGCATTCCGGATGGGCGAGATGGTCAGAGAAACATCGATCAACGATCCGTCTTTGCGTTGGCGTCGGGTTTCAAAATGCTCCAACCGTTCGCCAAGTTCCAAGCGGGCCAGGATTTGCCGTTCCTCATTCGGTCGGTCCGCAGGCAGCAGCTTGGTGATGGATTGGCCGATCATTTCCTCGGCCGAATAACCGAAGACCAGCTCTGCTCCCTTATTCCAGCTTCGGACGACGCCATTCAGATCCTTGCTCACGATCGCGTCGTCGGACGAATCTACAATCGCCATGTATAAGAGATCGTGCGGGATAAAATTCGGCTCTGTGCTCACGGATTAACAGTCTGATTGGCGTTTATCGTAACTCAGATGTGTCTCGGACGCGAGCTTATCAAGCTTCAGGGGATTGACCGGCTTTCGCGACGCCATCCTAACGAGCTGCGCTCCTAAGCTCATGGGCGGCGCGTCCTTGCAGGTGGTCGGCGATCAGGGCGCCGAACTCCATCAAGCCGACCACTGGCAATGCCACACTCCAGAAAAGAAGGCACAACAGCACCACGATGATTTCCGCTGATTTTTTCACGTTTACCTTCCTTATTGGAATCGTTTCCCGCGTCCTCTTCGGTGGCAAGATTTCCGGGAAAGAACCTCGGAGCTTTCTCCAAGTGCTCCGCCTTATCCCGTTCGTCTCCGTCCAATAATGAATCGATTTTTATTCGCGTGCCCGGATTGGGGCGCCGGTCATGCTGAGACCGTAGCCGGGCCGGCGACCTCGGCATACAGAACCGGCCGCCTTTTCGCGGATCGGTTGACTTAGCGGCTCAACACGGCAAGCAAGTGCGATGCGCCTGCCGGCGGAGAAACTCGTCCACTCAAAATCGAAGCTGCTGTCACATTCCGGCCGTAATAACGCCGATTTGCGTCCGTCTCTGTCGCGATTACAGCGCCTTCGAGTGAAACGCCGGCGAACAAACCCTTGCTCCGACTATAAGTGTAGATCGCGGCCACGGGCAGGACGCCGGCTTGCGCGTCACGTCCCACCGGTCCAGCCGCGGCACTGACGTCGGCGCCGATCGTCACATTGCCACCATGGGAAAACGCGCGCACCGCATCGCTATTGTTGAGCACGAAAACAAAATCGATCACTTCCGCGCCGATTTGGAACCCGAAACCCGCTCCGCCCGTGCCGATAAATGAGGGTCCCGACCAGCCATGTTCTGTTCGCGCCACGACCACGCCTTCGCCGCCTTTTCCGCTGACCCCAACTCCAACTTTGAGCACCCTTATGATCGCAAGCCCACGGGCCTGGCTAAGAACAGTCGCGGGAATGCTTTGCTCCGGGATGTGACGAAAATCTCGAATGATGCCGGCGGATGCATTGACCACCTCCTGCTCCGTGAACGCCCTGGCTGGGACCAACCCAAGGGCGCAGATAAAGAGAACAAGCACGCTAAGTTTCATACCTCATTACTTCGCTGCCGCCTCCAGCGGCGGATGTATCTATGACCGCTAAGTGCCGGCAGTTTTCCGGACGCGAGCGAAAGCCTGCCAGACCAGGGATGCGAGTAAATCAAGGGATTATGAAAGTCGCCAGCCCCCCGCTTCCCGGTCTTAAATCGAGCTATCGCATGTTTGATTAACGCAGAAGTGTGAGACGATCTCGCCCGAGCGAGCTTCGTTTTGCATATCCTTTCGCACTTGGACTGTTCGCCAGGCAACCAGGCGGGAGCCGGGAAACGATCTGGTTTTGCATAACCGATGAAGAGGAAATCGGCGTTTCTCCAGCTCGCGCTTCTTACAATCGTTATGATCCTGTGGTCACCAACACCACTGCTCGCAGCCCGCCAGACGAAAAGCTCAACTCCGCAAGAGGTTTTCGACGCGATGCGCACGAGTTTCCAGGCGGCTCAGGCGAAGGGCGTTTATGGAGGCTACCAGTGGTACATTAGCGGGCCGCAGGGCGGTCAGTGGTGGATTCGCGTCAAGGATGGAACCTTCAAGATGGGCAAGGGTGCAATCAAGAACCCGGACGTCACCTTTAATGTCAGCGCCAAGGATTGGGTGGCACTCTCAAACGGGACGCTCCCGGGTATATGGGCCTATTTGACCGGGCGGTTGCAAATTCGCGGCGATCACAGCCTTGTGAGAAAGCTAGGTAAAATCTTTCCTTAGAATCGCGCCTCGATGGTAAGTTTGATGGCTGTGGCGCAAGAACTCTGGGCTATAAGAAACCGCAGGATGACCAGGAGTCCTGCGGCCTCTTTCAGGTTGGATTTCTGTTTCGGTTAATTCGGGTCCACCATCACCCGGGTCACGACCTGCGTATCGCCATCGCGATCATAATAGACATGCACCCGCGCTCCCGGATGAATCATGTTCGCTTCGATAGCTTCCCCCGCGCTGTTTACATAGCGCACCGTCTTGCCCAGCACATAGCTGACCGGGCCGGTCACGCCCTCTTCGCGCACCACAATAACCTTGCCCGGCTCAAAGGTGGTGACCATCCCCTCCCGGTGGGTGGTGGTAATGGTGGTGGTGGTTTCGGTCGTCCCGGTCGTCGGATCCGTCCTGGTTGTTTTTGTAGTATCGGTTGTCACGGTCTGCGCTAAAGCCAGGGGCGCCGCGGCGGCGCAGGCCAGAATCAGGAGAGTCTTTTTCATCTTAGTGAAATCCTTTCGATGGTTGTCTGCTGTTAACTGTAGATTCGCGTCTGGCGCACCAGGTGGATGTAGCGCCGCTTAGGTCGCTCATGCCAAAGGCGATACAGATACGGTGCAGGCCGCGCCGACAGCTAAATGCGGCCGGGTTCCCGGTTGCTCGCGAATCCAATTCAAGGCCGCAACCGGGGCCAGGCCAAACTCCTCAATTAGCTGATATGAAAACTATCATTACTCTTGCCTCGTGCATTAGTACCTTCCTTCTTCCTGGTCTGATTACGACCAAGGGAGAGACACAATCCACGACCACGACGACCACCACCACAACGACCTATCTTCCTACGACCACGATTGTCGGCACGCGAGTTACCGATCCCCAAGGGGTCGAGATAGGGCAGATTAGCAACGTCGTGCTCGATCAGGAAACCGGCTGCATGGCCTATGTTGTCCTCAGCACAACGGAAAGCGGGCGAGCCGTCAGGTCCATCGCGGTCCCGTGGTCGATCTTCACGCCCGGTGCGGACGAGCACACCTATCTGGTCACAGTCGACCGTCAAAAGCTGGAGAGCGCTCCGGTTTGGGAAGGTTCCCGGATTGATGAATACAACCGGCCGGAGTGGGTCAGCCGTGTTTACAGCTATTACGGGGTGCGGCCCGGAGCCCGCATGAACGTGCCCGCCAGCTTCGCCCCCCAAATTGAGCGGCGGCCGCGCGAAGAGGCAAACACACAGAGCGGCCCCGTTTCTGAGCAGCACCGGCCGGCCCGCAATAACGACATGCTGATGCATCGCGGTCGCAACAACATGATGAATCAACCGGGCGAGCATCCTTCACCGAGCGATGACCAAAAAGACGTTTCCCACGGGGCTGCCACGTCAGCGACACCCATGTCGAATCCCGGCGATAAGCCACACCAGGCTGCTTCGATCCCGCCCTCCCCGAGTCCGGCTCCGTCGCGCGGGCGTGCCGCGCGCCGGGCGCGGCGCCAGGAGGAAAGGGCACATCCTTGGGCAACTCCTGGTTCCAGTGCCGTGGCCCGGCGGCCAGCGCGACCTGAGGGCGCCGGCCGGCCCCGGCCGGAAGCCAGCGCAACGCCTTAGGCCGCGCGACCGGGCTGCTTGCGAAATTGGTTCCAAACAGTAGATTCATAGATGACAAAGCGTTACCGAGAACCGGTGTTCACGATCGGCAGAGAGCCGCTCGTCGCCGGAACGATTATGCTTCGAAACTACGCCCGAGCCCGCAGGCAACGCGCGAGGCAGCTCAGATGGAAAGAATTGGCCTCCCGTCTGCGGCTGTTTCGGCGGGCTTCGATAAGCCATTAGAACGAATCGATCGCTGGACCTCGTGGCCGGAATCCAGCCTTCTCAGGCCATCGCCGATTGAATGGGGAGTTGCCGGATGTTTCGGCAGATTCGCAGAATGGAGGGCCGGCGAAATCTTCGCCGCTTTTTCGGGCTTGGCGGATTATTCTCCGCGGCGTTCAGAGTGGAAAATCACTGTGCCGCGGCGATAATCGAGCGCAAGCGATAGAAATCGAACGGCTTAGTGAGGTATTCGTCGTAACCGGCGCGTCGTCCCATCTCGCGTTCTCCGCTTTGCCCGTGTGCCGTCAGAGCGATCGTCTTCTTCCAAACCTGGCGTTTTCTCGCCTCCACCACCAGATCCAATCCGCTGCCGTCGGGCAGCTCAATATCGCTTACCAGGACGTCAAAGCGCAGATTGTCGAGGAGTTGGAGTGCGCCCGCCAGAGTCTCGGCCGTCGCGACCTCATGACCGCAATGGGTAAGAAGGTTGGCAAGAATCGATCGGCTGGCTTCCTGATCTTCTATCAGCAGAATGTTCACATAGATGAATCGATGCGATGCCCGCGTCTGCGTGTTTCCCCCGCCCAAGGGGAAGAAAGCCGTTGCACGGTGACAAAAGTTCCAAGACAAACCAACCACGCTTTCTCCCAGTCTTCCGCCGTGCCGACCACGCTGGACCCGCCTCTCGGCGACGGTCTCCCAATAACGGTGAACGTGCGCCGAAGTCCCGCGGCTGGCACAACCGATGAGTCGCCGCCCTGCCGCTTGTCGCCGCCGAAACTCAATTCTTAGTAACCGCTGCCGCCGGAAGTCTGACGAGTGACTGTCGTGCTGGTGCTCGTCGGCGTGCGAGTCACCGACGACTCGGTGTGCGTCGTCGTGGTTGTGGCCGGTGGCTCTTTCACGACCGTGGTACAGGACGACAGGACCATTCCGCACACCGGAATAATCGCGACCAATAGAATAAGTTTTTTCATAATTAGCTGTGACACTGCTGGAATCGATGGAAATGGCGCCGTCGGATGCTTCAAGAGCCGAGATTTTTCAGTCGAGCGCGAGCTAACGGACGCGCCGGTTGGATGTTCGGAAGCGGTCTCTGAAATACTTGTCGCTATCTTCGCGAAAAAAACACGCGTGGATTCCAATCGAAGACGATTCATTGGTGTTAGGCAAGGGAATCGATCCCCAATCACAACCAAGGAACGAAAATGAAAAACACTCTGTTGACACTTGCATGCGTTGTCCTCGCTCCTCTTGGCTGGGCGCAAACGAGCACCACAACCGAGACCACGGTCCAGAAGCCGGTCGTCAGCCAGAGCGAAACGACTACTACAACCACAACGACCTCGGCCGACGGCACGGTCACAACCTTCGCCCCAAACCAGACTTTGGTGGTTCGCCAGGCCGGCATGACCAATCCGGTCAGCTATGTGCTCGGTAAAACGGTGCTCTACGTTGATCGAACTGGGAAAAGAATCGAAACGACGATGATTCATCCCGGCGTTCCGGTGCACGTTTACTACGAGAACATCGGGAGCGCACGAACGGTCACGAGAGTGGTCGTCGACCAGGACTAACCTGAGAGTTGCTTCCGAGAAAGAGCGAGCCATAGCCCGTTTCCGAACGAGCTGCGGCTTCTCGATTTCATCCCTCGGACATGCCTCGAAAGAGTTGTTGGTCTGACACGTTTCAGGAGGCCGATTACCAGACACAAGCCTTGCCAAGGAGTTAAAGGGTTGCCGGGGGAGTAGGGCAGTTACAAGATGACTTTTGCATACACGCAAAATCCGGCGCCTGAACGATAACTTGGAAAACTTAGACTAAAACGACAATCATTATGAAACTAAAAGAACGAATTCAGCAGGCAGGAGCAGCAGGTTACATCCTACTTTGGCTACTGGGCGTGCCCATTCCAGTGTTATTCGTCATTTTTCTTCTGCGAGGCTGCGCCTAAGGTTGTTCTTGACCCTTTTCTACACCCGGAGGCGATCCTTGCGAAATTTCGATTCATCCTTCTGGGTGTCTGAAAATCTGGCTGTGCGCCCGAGCCTATGAATAATCGCACGCGGACGATTGTGGTAATCGACGATGAGCGTACCGTCCAGGCGACGCTGAGCGCGGTCTTGCGGAGACACGGTTTTACCGTCGAAGTCGCCCCGAACGCCGTCCAGGGCCGGCGGAAAGTGACGGAGCAAAGGCCTGATCTCGTCTTGCTCGACCTGGAATTGCCTGATGTCGGCGGTTTGGAGTTACTCAAGGAACTCAAGGCCATGCAGCCGGGACTGCCCGTCATGATTTTGACCGCGCACGATTCGCTGGCCAATGCGATCGAGTCGATCAAACTTGGGGCGTTTCATTTTCTGCCGAAGCCGTATGCGATCGAGGAGCTGATCAGTCTTTGCCACCGTGCGCTTGAACAACAGGCGCTGGTCGAAAAAACGGTCACTCTTGAGAAGGAGAAGGCGCAACTGCAAGTCAAACTGCGTGCCGCCCAGGAACAGCTTGCGCCGGTCGCGCTCAGCCGGCGGATGCGTCAAGTGGAGCAGATCGTGGCGCGAGTGGCGCCGACTGAGGCGAATGTCCTGATTACCGGGGAGAGCGGAGTGGGCAAGGAGATTATCGCTCGCCGGATCCACGAGCGGAGCGCGCGCGCGGGCGGCCCGCTGGTAGCACTGAATTGCGGGGCGTTTCCGGCCAACATGATCGAAGCGGAGTTGTTTGGTTACGCCAAGGGAGCGTTTACCGGTGCCGTGACCGCCTTTGCCGGAATGATCGCAGAGGCCAATTGCGGGACACTTTTCCTTGATGAAGTGACGGAGATGCCCGTGGAGTTGCAAACCCGTTTTTTGCGCGTGCTGCAAACGCGCGAATACCGCCCTCTCGGAACGACAAAAAACCGCCCGGTCGATTTTCGCCTGATCGCGGCCTGCAATCGTCCGCCTGTCGCCGCCGTCCAGGATAACTTGCTTCGGCCGGATTTATACTTCCGGCTAAAGACCTTTGAGATCGAGATCCCGCCCCTGCGAGAACGGCGCGAAGACCTGGCGAAGTTGACCGACACCTTCTTGCATGGCTTTGCCCAACAGCTTGGCAAACCAGCCCCGCAGCTCGATGGCGACGTCCTCGAATTGTTACGGATTTACCCCTGGCCCGGCAACGTCCGGGAACTGCAGAATGCGATCGAGCACGCTTTGGTCTTATGCGACGGTTCATCCATCCTGCCCAGACACCTGCCACGGGAGATACAAATGCCCGAGCTGGCTGCTCCACCGGGGAACAGCCGTCTCGAACCCGTTTCTCTGCGCGATGCGGAGCGCGAAGCACTGGTTGATGCTCTGCGCCGCGCAAACGGCAACAAGGCCCAGGCTGCCAGGACACTTGGGATTCATCGCGCGACGATCTACGCAAAGCTTCGACAGTTCGGTCTGGCCCGCTAGAGGACTGTTGAAGAACAACGCGACCCACTCCAGTATTTCCACAGTTTCCTAGGGCGAAAGACCGCCTGCGGATAAGGTCACTTGCCCGGTCATCCCTTATGAGTAACTGCCGTTGGTCTTACCTGCTATTTACCCAACACCTTCTTCACGTCGCCGACTTTTCGCTCCACCTTGCCGGCAAACTTTTCCGCGGTGCCGCGGTCTCTCAAATCCGGGTTTCCGGTCGCTTTGCCGGTTTCTTCCTTGACTTTTCCGACCGCTTCCTTTGCCCTGCCCCTGACCTTATCTTCTGTGCTTGATCTCATGCATCGAAATCGCCGGCCGGTTGGTGCGTGGTCGTATCACCGTAAGCTATCCCATAACAGCGTTCTTTGAGTTTAATGGGACCATGAGCCTTTCGTTCAACAAAGCTGGTATTGATAGCCGGGCAAGGTGACTGGCCCTTGGACACCGGAAGGCAGACTCAGCCTGCCAAACGATTCCTCGCCTGGAACCCATCTCATAAATAGGGAACGGTTGCGTGGCCAGAAATGACGCTCGTGGAATTTTACGCGCACTTTGACTACCGCCAGCGATACAAGGATGTCAACCTGAGCCAAACAAAAGCGGAAGGAACAAATTTATGCTTAATTGGGCCATCACATTTCTGGTCATCGCGTTAATTGCGGCGGTTCTTGGTTTCGGAGTACTGGCCGGAACCGCAATGGAGATTGCAAAACTGCTTTTTCTGGTCTTTATCGTGCTGTTTCTCTTGTCGTTCTTCGCTGGCCGCAGAACGCCCCCAGCCTGAGCCTCGGGACTGGAACGCATTGGCTTCTAGCTCTTCCTGTAGAGGCCTGCGGGTGCAAACGGAGCGATTGGCGGTTTGACCCCGGTCCCGACTAACTGGCCTGCGCGGGACCTACTCCGGCGACGCGAGCCGGATAAACGGTCTCGTGCAGGTCGCGAAAGGCGACCACCGCAGCGCGCAGCTTGCGGAGCGCGAGCTCGAGCCGGGTCTTGATCGTGCCAAGCGGAATGCCGGTGTGCGCCGCGATTTGGCGCTGGCTCATGCCGCGATAAAAGGCGAGATGCACAGCTTGCTGTTGCGCTTCCGGGAGCTGGGCGATTAGCTGTTTCACAGCCTGGGCATGGTCGTTCTGCGCGGCTTCCTCATCTGCCCCAGGCTGGGTCTCCTCGGCCTGCACTGTCATTTCCTTGCGAAGTCGCTCGCGGGCGCGCCCATAGCTAGCTCGGCGACGGACGCGGTCGATACTACGGCGCCGGACGAGCGTGACGATCCAGCCCAGCGCTAATCCTTTCTCAACCCGGTAGTTGGCGGCATGTCGCCAAATCTCATGCAAAGATTCCTGGAGAACATCATCGACGTCGTCATCGCTATTGAGTATTGGGCCGGCGATCGTGCGGAGCAGGGCGTGATGGCGCTGAAAAAGAGTTGCAAGAGCCGGCTCGTCGCCCTGTCGAATTCTGTCCATTAATTCTTCGTCGGCGACTTGATCGTTAGTGGAAATGGACGCGAGTTCTTTGCCGGAATACTGATCGAAGGAGTAGAGCATGTTGAGTTTGGTTGTGCCCCACTGCTCTTGCCTAACCCATGCCACACCTCGACTTCCCTCGGAAGAGCTTGATATCGGCAAAGAAAAGCGTCGCGAAAAACGACGCAAGTGTCGTGTCTGCGCGACACTTCAGATTTTCCCCAGCAGCAGCAAGATTAAGAGCACGACGAGAACGAGACCAAGGCCGCCGCTCGGGCCGTAACCCCAGCCGCTGCTATAAGGCCAGGCAGGCAAGGCGCCGACCAGAAGGAGAATCAGGATGATGAGTAGAATTATGTTCATGCCCCAAAAATCGGGGCAACCATCGGGTGCGGCCGTGGCGTATTTATATTAGGATGGAGACCGAACCCGATATCCCCTGCGCGCGCGTCGCTGAGTTCGTGCGCGAGCTTGTCCACGACTTGCGGAATGCGCTAAATAACCTCGATTTGGAGGCTGTGCTCCTGCGCGAAGTCGTGACTGAGGACGAAGCCAGGACGAGCGCGGACCGTCTCCGCAAACAAGTCTATGACCTGGCCGAACGATTAGGTTTACTCTCCGAATCCTTCCGTGACGCTGAACCCATGATCGCGCCCATTGCCGCGCGCGAACTCCTGCTCATATGTCGCGAACAGCACGAAATTCTGCCAGAGGCGCCGGAGCTTCGGTGGGTTGATGGATTCGGGGATGAAAATGTAAGGGTGGATCTGGAGATGATGGTGACGATCTTCCGCGAGATTCTTTCCAATGCGGCGGCGTTTTCGCAAGGCGGTGGGCCGGCGGCGCTCACGACGCGCTCGGAAGGCAAATCAGTCACCTTCGAACTAAGGGAACCGAAGCGCGAGGCGCTGGATCCAACCGGCTGGGGCCGACCGTTTACCAGGGTCCGGCAGGGCCATTACGGCCTTGGTTTGTGGTCAGTCCGTCGCAAGGCGCAAACCCAGAGAGGCACTTTCCAGCAATCCTACCGGCCCGACGAACACCAGTTAATAACTCGACTCTCTCTGCCGGTGGCTTGAGGATGATGCGATGGTCGCCCTGACGTGCGATCAGGCTCGTCCACCGATAAGGTTACCGGTAACGTGCGCCGCCCGAGACCAGAACTTCGCCCAAAGGGTTGCCGATCTTTGCCGCAGCGGCGGCATTGCTCGTCGGTCAAAGATCCACCAAGGATATTCTTCCTCCTCGCGCCTTGCCGCCGCAGCAAATCTCTGGCTACGCAACCATTCCCTATTTATGAGATGGATTCTAAGTCTAATGGTGCACCTTACCAGCCTTGTTTGTCATGCGCGGCCAGAGGTTAAGCCGGGCTTTGGACTTTGCTTTTCTTCCACCCGGCCCCGCCGAGAAGGGGGAGGACGAGCAGGTTGGCCAGGAGGTCAACGACGAGGCCGGCGAGCACGACCAACCCAAAGCGCTGAGTCGGTGGAAAAGCCGAGAGAGCGAACAAGGCAAAGCCGGCCGCGAAAATAACGTCGGAATAGACGATACCTCTCCATTGTTCCTGACGGCCCGCGACCCAGGCGGCCCAACCGTGCTTTCCATCGCGCTGGGCGCGGCGGACGCCGAAGACGAGGTGGATCATGGAATCGATCGCGATGCCGATGCAGACGTTGGTGGCCGGCGCTGAAATGATATCCATTGGAATGTGCAGCCAGCCGATGCCGCCCAGCATGCAAATCGGCACGAGAGTGAGGCTGAAGATCATGGCCAGAGCGACGCGAACGGAGCGGGCGACAAACCAGGCGATACCGATGAAGAGGAGGTTAAGCCAGAAAAGGCCGGTGACGAGGCTGGACGCGACAAGCTGCGCGAGCCGCCCCTGCAGGTAGTAAATGCCGCCGACCAGGACGGGTTTGAAGCCCTCCTTGTGCACAATGCCGCGCAGGTGACCGATTACTTCCAGGCGGGTCTGGTCGCGATGGGTTTCGATCATGCGCAGGAGGAAGACCGCCTGGGTACGATCGCGGCTGACGAAGCTGCGGGCAATCCGTCCGTGCTCCGGTTTATCCATGAAACGCAGAAGCGTTTTGTAGCTGAAGAAAAAGGAGAACGGGGTGCGATCCCCTTCCGCGAGAAGAACCGGGAGGGAGACGACGGTGCCAACGTTCGGGTCGCGCTCGAGCGCCTTTTGCAGGGACCACATTTTGCGATAGGCCTCGTCGGTGTCGAGCGGGCTGTCGTTGTCGGCCGAGACGACGATGGTGAGGGGACTGACGCCACCGTTGCGATCGACGTATTCGAGGTCGTCGCGCAAGTCCGAGCCGGGCTTGAAATAGTCGAGGAGGCTCGGGTCGGTATCGATCCGGGTAAGGCCAAAGCCGAGAAGAGCGGCGAGCAGGAGAACGGCCAGCGATGGCACGGCAAAGCGATGAGTCCAAAATCCGCGCGGGGGTTCGAGCGCAACCACGGCGGTTTTGTGCGGGACAGCCCAGGCCAGGAATGGCGGATACATGAGATAGGCGCAAACAAAAGCGACGACCGCGCCGAGGACACCGCCAAAGCCGAGCTCGCGCAACGGCTGGGCCCTGACCATGAGGAGGCTGCCAAAGCCTAACGAGGCGCACATCATCGACCAGAAGGAAGGGGGGAGTGTCATGCGGCGGGCGGCCTGCGCGAGACTGGACGACGCTTTGGCCTGGCGGCGGGCGAGCGTTTGCCAGTTAAAGGTCATGTAAACCAGGTGGGAGAGCGCGATGATGAAAACGATCGTGCCGAGGTTGACCGTCAGGATGCCGATTCTGTGGCCGAGAAGCGACTGGAGGAAGAGGGTGAGCAAAACCGCGCTCGAGCAGGTGGCCAGCATCCCAAGGAAAAGGCGGAGGGAGCGAAACATCATCGCCATCGTTAGGCCAAACAAAAGGAGCGCCGCGAGGCTGAAGCAGCGGAAGTCATGCACGAGGTTGCGCCGGATCATTTCGACGACGTAAGGCGTCCCGGCCATGTGAATGCGGAAGTCGCGCTGATCGAGCCGATCGATGATCTGCTCGAGTTGGTGGATCAATTCCTGGCTCCGTCTGCCTGTGACAAAGACGATGAGATTACTCGACCTGCGGTCATGCGCGATGAGGAGGCGATGCCAGAACGGGCTCTCCATCGCGTCCTCGAAGTTTTTCGGTCCCGAGGTGAGGCTCTTGACTGAGGTGACTTCGTCGATCGCCCGGATTTCGTGGGTGAGCCGCCCGATGCGGCTGAGATATTCCGGGGAGGAGATGTCATGGGAGGAGACGGCGAGGATGAGGCCGGGGGTCTTGGAAAAGCGTTTCCCGACTTTGTCTGATTGGCGGACGGCGGCGTCGCGGCTGGAAAAGAAAAAGTGCTCATTCACCACTGGCTTGAGATCGACGACCGCCGCGACGAGCACGAACAAGCCAGCCGTAATGACTAACATCCACCAATGCGCGCCGGACGAGGCAAGCTTGCGGATCATGCGAACAGGATGAGCTGGCTTGGGTCAGGAGTCCCCAAAGTATTGCAGCGGCATCTCCCGGCGATATGGATGGCGCATGTAGGATGGAAGAGAAATGTCAGACAGCATCCACAATTTGCTCGCCGCAGTCGGGCCAGGCGGAACCGTGTGAACACGTCTGCCAGCGCGAATCCCTCCTTCGGAGGAAATAACGGTAAGCAAGAAGCAACCGGGCCATTGCCGGGCGACGATTTGTCTTTAAACAAACGAAAGGATGACATGAAATTGCCATTGTTGATAGCAGTCGGACTCGTAACCGCTTTGTCTGTCGGTGCGCAGACCACGAACGACGAGAAGCAGCAGGCTACCCCGGCGAAGAAGGGTAAGCCGAAGACTGAGCAAAAGGCGAAAGCAAATCCTGAACGCGACGTTCATCAACCTGCTCAGCTGAGCGAACGAAAGCGAAGCAACGCTCAGGGCCCGGAGCAGGCGCGCGAAGTGCGAACGAGCACTACGGTTTACCGGAACGGGCACAAAACAACCGAACATCTCAACTTGCATCGGAACGTGCGGGAAAGCAGCGACGTGCACTTCAGTATTGGATCTCATCCCCGGGCCTGGTGGCTGAGTAGCTATCCCATCGTACTTATGGGCGGCTGCTACTATTATCTGGCCGACAATGGTTGCTGGTACCCTGCCTACGGGTTTGAGCCTGGCTGTGTTTTTCCCGTCGGCGTAGTGTATTGCGAGTAAGATTCAGCAAGAACGGAGCTGAGCCGCGCGTTTTTTGCCGCAACGCCCACTTTGAATTGGCTTCGAACATCCGCGCAGTTGTAGCTGCTTCGCTAGCTATGCGAAGCGTGGGTATGCGTGACATCGCTCGAGGCTAGCATCAACCCTCCCTCCCGTGGCTTGAGGGTGGTAACCTGACCGCCAAACAGCGATTGCGACTATCCGCCGATTACGTTAGCGGCGGCGTGCGCCGGCCGAAAATCAGCGTCAGGACAAACAGCACAAGAAAGACGAAGAACAAAATCTTCGCGATTCCGATCGCAGTGCCCGCGATTCCGCCAAAGCCAAGGACGGCCGCGATCAGCGCTATGACAAGAAATGTGATGGCCCAGTAAAGCATTTCGTATGGCTCCTTTCAGTTTGAGATGGGTTCTAACCACCAATAGATCGCCGGAACGCGCCGGTTTGCGTGTATCAAAGTTGTAGCCGCTTCGCTGTGCGAAGCGTGGGTATGGGTGGGGCAAAGGCGGTTACCGCGTCGTACCAGTGTCGCCCGCAGGGCGACGGCTACAACTGGCCAGCAGAGCGTCCACGTCCAGGACGAACCCGGGAGGGAAGCCGATGTGTTTGGCACGGTGCCACCAGGCTTCGCCGCCCGGCGTTCTTAACAAGCCGGAGAGGAGTGCTCCACCTGTCGCCTCGAAAGTCCCCTTCGGAAAAATACCCCGCTGCGTTCTCTCCCAAATGTGGAAGGACGCCCAGGCATTTTCCTGCAGCATCTGCTCCAGCCTCAGCTGATCGGCGGCGTCCAAGGCACGTTCCCCGTGAAGGCCGGCCGTCATCAACTCGGCAATGTCGCGGTTCTGGGCGATTGCTTGGCGGATCACCGTCCACTGCTCCATCGTGGAATTGTGCTCGTTCCGTTGGAGTGCGCCGGTATTTTGTCTTATCTGCAGACCGACAAAGATCAAAGAGACAACCACACCAATCGAAGCAACAATTTGCGCCAGATAGGATATTTGCTCGAACGACACGGGTTCTAATGTTCCATTGGGCCTAACGAAGTGTCGGCCGGAAAATCCGGACTTTCCTTGCGGGTAACTTCAGTCTAATCCGGGCTTGTTCCCTTGGGCGGGGAAGGATAAACGGCGAAGTCATCGGATCCGGTTGTAAATAGCGACCGGGCCGTTCGCAAGGAAAAACATTGCTCGATCCGACACGTGATCTGATGCGCTTCAAGCATTACAACCTCCCCACCGAGCGCACGTCGGGCGATTGGATGCCCCGTTTTGTTCGCTTTGATTCGCTCGCGGCCCGCTCTCTCTTCGCGTTGCGCGGCTCCCTTCATAGGTCTTAGCTTAGTGCCCGATTACTCCGTTCCACAGTTCTCGGCCGCAATGGCTTGTTAGGCAAACTCAGGTGCGAGGCCAAAGAGCGTCAGCGGCGTTGAAAAGAGTGTGGATTATGATCGCGGGTAAAAGGCTGCCGCTGCGCCGCCTTAATTCACCCGCAACGACCCCAAGGACGATAGCGCCGAGGGCCACAAACGGGCCCGCCTCAAGGTGGATGATGCCAAAGAGCGTGGCGGTAAAGGCAACGGCACCCGAAAGCGAACCACCGAATAACGAGAGAGGTGTCATCCACCGTCGCTCCAGCATGGATTGAATCAGGCCGCGAAAAATTATCTCCTCCTGGATGGGAGACCCGATCACAAAGTATAATCCGATCATCCAAGGGGCAAAGCCAGAAACGTCAAACGGCGCCTTCGAGGGCAGGCAACGAACCAGCCAGGTGACGGCAAGGCCCAAAGTCAACCCGAAGACACCTGCGATTACCAGGTATCGCGAATTTGGAATGCTGACGCCGAATTCCGCCATACCGACCGGCCTTTCTCGGAGCAGGAACATCAGGATTAGCGCAAGGGAAGCACTGATCCCGATGATAAGAGGTATTGCGATCTCAATCCGCGGCCGAATAAGCGCCGTTGTCACAAACGCGGGAACATAGACGGCCGCAAACAGCCCAATTCCAAGGCCGATCGCTCTTAGGGTATTAGACATCGTCCTTCCGTTCCATGCAGCGGTCCAGTGAGGATCCAGGATCCAGACTCGGTGCCAGTTTCGGTGGCCGAGATAGCCCACGTCGTTTGAGGTTCATCAGCAACTGGGTCCAGGAAAGCTTGCTCTCGCGTTCGCCATCCTCCAGCGTCACTAACTCCTTGGCTCGAAGAGCAACTCAACCGAGGTCTTCGGCGTTGTTGGCATGCTCGTTCGGTTGCGCATGTCTCGGAAGAGTCCATTTATGATCTCCGCTGAGTCACTGCGGAGCCTTTCCAATATCGCGTATAACTGTCTAATGTGGCGACGTGGCGGAGAATTTGTGAGCGTCCGATTCGCGCCAATCTGTTTTGGCCTACACTTTCACCCGCACACCGGTTCGTACCCACAAACGTCAGGACCTTGGAATTCTTTTGCCATTGATCGATTTCGACTGCATAGCGGCGAACTTGCATTCGTCTGTTCGCTATTTTCGGTAGCATCTCGGATTTTAGCGCCCTGATCTTCAGCCACTTACCTCGCGATCAGCCGCTTGTAAAAAGTGGCGGATGGGCGGGGATTCGAACCCCGGGTGCCTTTCAGCACACACGCTTTCCAGGCGTGCACAATAGACCGATCTGTCACCCATCCATTAGGCGCGGATTACAACTGC
>JBOHXL010000114.1:0-24691 GCA_050736975.1 Chthoniobacterales bacterium
GACGTCCGAATTCTTGTAAACGACCGCGCTGCGATCGACTTCGACGTCGATTCGCACTTCGAGATGAGGCAGGGCGCCAGAGCCGGGGCCAGTGGCGAGGCCCACGACGGTGCCGAGGTTGCCAGCCGCTTCGAGGGCATGGGCGGCTTCTTCACGCGAGACGGGCGAGTTGAGCGTTTTGACCTGGCCGACTTTGCGCCCGGCGAGCAAAACGGGCGCGCCGAGTTTGATGCCGGCGGCGTTATCGAAGTAGAGCTTGTAAATGACGAGGGGCCGGAACAAGCCCGGCGCGCCGAGCAGGATGAGGATAAATGTCAGGATCGCGACCGTGCTCAGGACGAGCAGGCCGGTCATGATCTCATTTCGTCGCAACTGCATCTTTGCTTCCTTCCAGGATGGGACCTTCGGTGCTGCCGCTCAGGAATTGCTGCACGACCGGATGGTCTGATTTCTTGAAATCTTCTGGTTCCGCGTCGGCGATGACCTGGCCCTGATAAAGCATTGCCATGCGGGTGGCAATGCGAAAGGCGCTTCCCATTTCATGGGTCACGATAATCGAAGTCACCTTCGAGCGCTCGGTCAGGCTGATGATTAGTTCGTCGATCACGGAGCTGATGACCGGGTCGAGCCCCGCGGAAGGTTCGTCGAAGAGAATCAGCTCGGGATCGAGCACAAGCGCGCGGGCGAGGCTGACGCGTTTGCGCATGCCGCCACTCAGCTCGGACGGCATCTGGTATTTGGAGTCGAGCATTCCGACGAGCTCGAGTTTTTCGTCGACAATCTGGTCGATTTCGGCGGCTGATTTGCGGGTCAGTTCCTCGAGTGGAAGGGCGATATTGTCGCGCACATTGCGCGAACTGAGGAGGGCGGAATACTGATAGACCATGCCGATTTGCGTGCGCACGTGCTGGAGCTTGCGCCGGCCCAGGCGCGAGATTTCAAATTGCTTGAAGAAGATCTCACCCGCGGTCGGCTGGAGGATGCCGAGGATCAAACGCAGGATGGTGCTTTTGCCGCTGCCGCTCTGGCCCATGATGACGAGCCGGTCGAGCGGCTCGACCTTGAGGGAAACTCCCTTGAGGACCGTCTTCCCGGGAAAAGTGAGCTGGAGATCGCGCAGCTCGACCACGTGATACGGCAAATGGCTCACGGGAAGAATACGATGTAGACGATATTAAAGAGCGTATCGAAACCAATCACAGTGGTGATGGCGGTGACCACGCTGGAAGTGGTGGCGGTGCCAACGCCGGCCGCCCCGCCTTGGACGGTCAGCCCGCGATAGCAGGCAATCGCGCCGATCAAAATCCCAAAGAGGAAACTCTTCAAAACGCCGGTCACGATGTCGCGCATGAGCAGGGCGTGGAGAACGAGATCTTGAAAATAGACGAAGGCAATATTGAAATAGGCGCGCGAGATGAGCGCGCTGGCGAAGATGGCCGCCAGGCTCGAGATCACGCTCAGGCAGGGCATCAGGGCGAAGAGCGCAAGCATGCGCGGCGCAACCAGGAAGCGGAGCGGTCCGATGCCCATCGCTTCAATCGCTTCCACTTCCTCCGAGACCTGCATCGTGCCCAGCTCGGCGGTAAAGGAGGCGCCGATCCGGGCCGCAAGCATGATGCCGGTAAGGAGCGGCCCCAGCTCGCGGGTGAACGCAATAGCGACCAGCCCGGGCACGAGGCGTTCCGTGCCGAAACGCTCCAGTTGATAGCCGGTGAGCAGAGCCATCGTTAGGCCAAGAAAAAACGAAACCATCGCGACCAGCGGGACCGATCCGACTCCGGCCCGCTCCGTGTAAAGGAAGAAACTGGCGGCCCGGAAGGGCACCCGGCCGCGGCGAATTCGATCGAGCGTTTCGCCGATCGTGTTGATGATGAACCAGAACATGCTCCCGACTTCCAGGAGCAGGGAACGACTTTTCTCACCCACGTCGGCGACGAGATCCCCCGGGGCGTGCACGATCGTCTCGGCGGTGCCCGGCGTATGGGGTTCGTTCACGGTCATCAGCGGGCAAGTTGCCTTACTTCACGGGAGCGGCAAGTTTTCCTCGCCGTCGCTACAGCTCAGACTCGTGCAATTGCGCGACCTTCATCAACGAACGGCGCAAGCCAACCTTGAGGGGTCGATTGCCGCGGATTGGGATGAAAGTTCGCTCGCGCTGGCCGCTGTTTATGGCAAAGCTTCGATCAACGCATTATCGATCCAGGCGGTGGGAGAGTTGTTGCCGGTGGTCATGATGCCAAAGAGGCGGACGAGCTGGAGTTTGGTGATGTCCATCTCGGGCACGGCCACCATGGCGGTGGCAAAGACGTGGCCATTCTTCTGCTCGGTGGCAGTAAGGATGATCTGTCCGGTCTGAAAAACGGCGTCGAGGTAATAGATACCATAACGCGGATTATAGGTTTGGTCGAACTCCAGAGCATAGTAATTGCCGGCAAAGGCACCCATGAGATTGATGCCAGATCCTTCCTTGCCGAGGCCGACAACAAAGTCGCCGCCGTCGTTCATCAGGAGATGAATTTGATAACCGCTCCCGTAGTAGATGTTTTTGACGTCGCACTCGATGTTGATGTGGACTTTGGTCATGCCGGCGGGAAGGGTTTTGGCCTTATCGAGCGCGGCATAGGTGTCCACCTGCCCTATCTGGAAGCGTTCCTTGGTGATGCGGGCATTATGACCCGGTCCGCCATAGGGAAAAGTGATCGCCCAGCCGGGCGGGACCTGGTTATCATCGAAGGTAAGGAACTCGTCGAAGTTATTCGAACTATTTATTTGCTGTGAAACGGCCAGAGGCGAGGCTAGAGGCAGACTCAGGCTAACGAGTAAGAGTGTTACGGTTTTCATTTGATGGTTAGGAATAGCAGTCGATAGGTGGAGGTTGTTATTTCAAGAATTTGGTGCCGGGGTAGGGTAGGGTCGCCTGCCGGTGGCTTATTTCGGAGTTTCCACCTTTTTCTTTGGGCGGGAAGATATTGACTCTAAAAGGCGCGCAGACTTTGGCGATCGATCCATTCCGTCGCGCTGGGCGGGCTGGATTTCCGCGGCTCGCGGGCGGGAGAAGCAGGGCGGGGCTTCATTTTTTATTTCGTTAGGCGGGATTGCAAACGGTTTAGAGTTTTTACGCAAGATAATTTCTGGGAATTTTTTGCGGGGGTTGGCCCGGACTTGGTTCCTGGACAGGGACGCGGCGCTTCCGAGGCATTTTTTTGGTGCCGCCCAGCGCTTTGGCACTTGCATCGAAAGACGTCAAGACGTCTAATCCCTTGTGTGAAGCATTCCGAAAACAAGCGCAAGCCCGGTGTGGTGCGGGACGCAATCATCGACGCGCTGGCATATCGACCTGGCGGAGCCACGGTAGCGGAGATCGCGAACGAGGTAAGCGCGCGGCTTGGCGAAACGCCAGCTTCGTCAGTCCGCTCATATTTGCGGCTCAACACGCCGCGACTCTTCACAAAGATCGATCGCGGAACTTATCGGGTGCGCGAAGAGGCGCCCGTAACGCGTGCGAAGCAACGGGCAGGCTTTCAAACGATGCTCGCGTTTCCAAATGGCGGCGTAAGCTACGTGGAAAAACCGGATGCCGGCGTGCCGCGATCACAGAGTCGGCTTTCCGCGAGGCAGTCGCCTGCATTTCATCTTGGCAACGCCACACTCATCTGTGGTGACTGCTTCGAATGGCTCGGCAACTCGGACCATAACAGCATCGAAGCGGTCGTGACGGATCCGCCATACGGCTTGGTGGAATACAGTGAACTGGAACAGGAGAAGCTGCGCGCCGGTCGCGGCGGGGTGTGGCGGATTCCGCCCTCGTTCGATGGCAACAAGCGCGCGCCTTTGCCGCGGTTTACGGTGCTGTCGCGTGAGGACATAGCAGAACTGGATCGGTTTTTCTTCGCCTGGGCACGATCGCTTTGGCCGGTGCTAGTGCCAGGAGCGCATGTAATTGTGGCGTCCAATCCGCTGCTTTCTTTTGTCGTTGCCAATGCGGTGACGCGGGCCGGATTTGAACGACGGGGCGAGATTATCCGACTGACGATGACGATGCGGGGAGGCGATCGGCCAAAAGCCGCGCACGAGGAATTTGCGGAGGTGAGCGTGATGCCGCGCTCGATGTGGGAGCCGTGGCTGATCTTCCGCAAACCTATCGAGGGCCGGGTCCAGGATAACTTACGGTGTTGGAAGACGGGCGGGTTCCGGCGGCCGTCGAAGGATCAGCCGTTCGGCGATGTGATTGAGTCTTCGCCCACCCGCAAGCAAGAGCGAGCACTTGCGCCCCACCCAAGCCTCAAGCCGCAGGCTTTCCTCAGGAAAATCGTTCGTGCCGCTTTGCCGTTAGGCGAAGGGACGATCCTCGATCCGTTTGCCGGCGCGGGGTCGACGCTTGCCGCGGCGGAGGCGGTTGGCTACGCCAGCATCGGGATCGAGAAGGACTCGCGGTATTTTGACATTGCGCGCCAAGCGATCCCGAAGTTACGGGACCTGCGGGTATTCAAGTCCTGACCTGCGTCACTATCCACTCGATAGTCTTGATGAATAGTTCAAGACGACCATTCTCCGCTAGCGCGCGCGCCGGGAACGTTGGATACTTGCGCTGCAAATCTATGCCGGAAGGTATGCCGAGGCCCGCCAGCTTTGCGCGGAGCTCTGAGGACTTTGATTCCGATGAAAATGCCGGATCGTTGAGGTAGTCTTTTAGGTATAGTTCGATAAAGCCATCACTCCAGACGCCGAACAACGGAAACTCTTTGGCTCCGTGCATTATGAAGGGACGAAAAGACCCCCTTGCTCCGGTACCGGCAGGGCGGAACCCATCGCTATTTAACTGGCCCCATTTCACGAGCCCCTCCGCGATCGGGAAGGCATCTGGATAGCTACCCCGGACCTCCTCCAGAATGGTCTTTTGGTCCCACAATTTGGTTGCGAGACCCGCTGATTTACTCAGCTGGGCCTCCTCTGTTTGCCCATAGACCGTCGGAACAAGAATTCTCGAATCCTGCTCGCCGACGAACTGCCTGATTTCGACAGCCAGGATCACGGCGGGATCCATTTGGCTATTGAGGAACTCAACGATGCGCCGAAGCTCAGCTGAGATTTGATCAGCGGCGATTATCATCCGAACTTTTCCGGCTTGCAGGTTCGTCTTGACGTTATTCCAGAACTCTCCGATGTCATCTGGTTCGACCTCGAGTTGCTCGCGCAAAACCTCCTCCACAGTGCGACTTGTGCGCTCGCATTCACGCTGAAAATCGGCCTGAATCTTCTCAACAGGCCAATAGACGACTGCATTCGAGGCATATTCTAGAATCTGACCCACGACTTCGCGCCGGATGCGGGTATCGCTACTTCGCTTTACCTCGACGAGTGTTGGAATCGCATCCTGATCGAGTAACAGGTGATCAACATACCAGCGTCCCGCTTTTTCAAAACCATCTGCCAAATCTGGCTCTCTCCGTACAAGGGCCCATTTCCGCGGTTGTGTCGGGCTAATTAGATCTCCGGGCAAGATCCGGGGATGGTTCGCGAGTAAAGCCTGAAGCAGATCTTCTGACTCGAAAGGCTGCTCTCTGAGCTCCGTCAACCTGTTGCTACCATCGACTGAAAAAATGCCTCTTCCCATTCCGTTCGTTGCTATAGGTTTTCCTTGTAAATCCAATTGTGGCGCAGTTTCAAGATGCCTTCGCGGTGGAGAGTGGCCGTGCGCGTGCCGAGTTCGCCCCTCGGGTTCTTGCGGAAGTCGGCAACCGTGACCTGTCCGAGATAGAGTTCGGTGAAGGTCATGGCACGGCGATCCCGGGCCGGTTCGGTCTTGTTGTCCACGTGGTAAACAAATACGGCCATCCACTGATCGCGGGCTCCATGAGTATCGACGGCACCCCCGCTCTTGCGCGTGGTCTTAATCTCGACGCCCTCGCTCCCGGCGCGCACGGAATCGTTTGCGTAGGCACCGCCGACGATCAGATCAGGATGGCCGTTGAAGAACCGGTTGAGGGTGAGGACGCGCGCATGCTTCGCCATGCTGGCGGTGAGCAAATCAGAAAGCAGGCCCGACATGATCGCCGGACGAAGAAAGTCGTCGAGCCGCTCCAAACCTTTCTCGATGAGGCCGGTGTTTACATCAAAGAAGAGGTCGTATACGTCCTGCATCGCGATCTCGAAGTCTTCAAGGCCGAGTTGAAAGGGAAGCTGCGCCTCGGAATTGAAGTTGTCGCGCTTCGGCCGGTTTCGCTCCGCTGGCATGGGGGCGGAGATTAGCGAGTTGTCGTATCGCGGTCAATCGGACGGTCCGGTAGCGACGCCGGAAGGTTCGGTCACCCGCCGGAAGCTGTGGCAAGGCGGCGGGATGGCGCGGCAAGTTGCCGAGGCCACGCGGTCAGTTGCGGCCGGCAGATTTCCACACGATTCCCTGATATGATCCGATTTCAATTCGCCGCCGTCGCCGCATCTCTGGCGTTGGCCAGCGGTCTATCGGCGCAGGAGAAAGACGAACCTATGAAATTCGGCATGGTGATCCACGGCGGCGCGGGCACGATCGAGCGCAGCCAGATGACGGCGGAGAACGAGAAGGCGCACCGCGCCGGACTCGAGCAGGCGCTCAAGGCCGGCTATGTCGTGCTCGAACGCGGCGCCTCCAGTCTCGAGGCGGTCGAGGCGGCGATCCGTGTCCTGGAGGACAACCCGCTTTTCAATGCCGGCAAGGGCGCGGTCTTTACCCACGAAGGAACTAACGAGTTGGACGCTTCGATCATGGACGGGAAGACGCTTAACGCGGGCGCGGTGGCGGGGCTGAAACACATTCGCAACCCGATCAGCCTCGCCCGATTGGTCATGGAGAAATCGCCGCACGTTCTGCTCGACGGCGAGGGAGTGGAAGCGTTCGCGAAAAAGATGGGAGTGCAGCTCGTCGACGCGAAATATTTTTATACCGAAGAACGCTGGCGGGCGCTTCAGAAAGCGAAGAGTTCGCCCGCGCCGTTGAGCGACCGGGAACGTCACGGAACAGTCGGCGCGGTCGCGCTGGACAAAGCGGGCAACCTCGCGGCCGGCACCTCGACTGGCGGGACGACGAACAAGCAATCTGGCCGGATCGGCGATTCACCAATCATCGGCGCCGGCACCTACGCGAACAACCGAACGTGCGCCGTCTCGTGCACCGGAGACGGCGAGTATTTCATCCGCTCGGTCACGGCCTGTGACACCTCGGCGATGATGGAATACAAAGGAATGTCGCTCGAGGAAGCGGCCCAGACTGCGATTGATAAAGTTGGAAAACTCGGCGGCACCGGTGGTCTCATCGCGATCGACAAGCGGGGAGATTTTGCGATGCCGTTTAATACTTCCGGGATGTATCGGGGGAGCGTGGGCGCGGATGGCAAGATCAGGGTGGAGATCTATCGGTGAAGGGTGAAGCGTTGAAGGGCGCCGCGGCCCAGGATCAGTTCAACCCTTTAAACCTTTGTCGTTAGTCGTCTCTACTTCAGCTTACGCCGGCTTCCTGATCACATACTTCACGTTGAAGGCCGGTCGACCACTTGAATTGGCCCGTGCCACCACCCCGCATCTGATTCCACCAATCTTTTCGGTGCCCTTTTGGGAACGAATATTATTTTCTCCGACATAAAAAATCACGCTCTCCACAAACTGAAAGGCGTGATTCAGCATGAGTTGTTTCAGCTCCCGGTTATAGTGCCCGCCCCAATAATTTCGCGCCAAAAACGTCCATCCAATTTCGATCTCGGATATTTCCGGATCGTAGCCGTAATATCGAGTGCTCCCAATGATTTGTTGCGTCTTGGCATCGAGGATGACAAAGGCTCCGGCGGATTCCAGCGCTCCGCGGAAGTAGCCACGGAAGACATCCTCCCGGTAGCGATCGTTCTCCGGATGCTGTTCCCAGATGAGCGGATCCGACGCGACCGAAAAAAGATCGGCCCAATCTTCCGGCGCGAGTGGGCGAAGCGCGATCAGTTCGCCTCTTAATTGTGGCTGAAGGTCAAAAAGCATTCTGGAATCTACAGCGTGTCATGAACTTGCGGAGGGTGTAGCCGCTTCCCTGTGCGAAGCGTGGGCCTGCGCGCCGCGACGGGCAATTGGACAGTCGCTCTCGCGTCGCCCACAGGGCGACGGCTACAGGCTAGGCTCCGCGTCAGACCTCGTTAGGCAGAGGATCCCGCGAACCGTTGGTTTTATTCCACGATATCGATCGTCGCCTTTTGCCCGTGACGCGCCGCCGCGCTTGCGAGCAGCGCGCGAATGGAGCGGATCGTCTGACCATTGCGCCCGATGATGCGACCGACGTCGCTCCGGCGCATTTGCAGCCGGAAGATGGTCAGTCGCCCCTGGGGGATTTCCGAGAGCATGACTTCATCGGGGAATTCGACGAGCTGCCGGATGATGAACTCGAGGAACTGTCTCACGGCTCCGAGCCTAGCGACGCGGCCGGGGGTTGTCCAATCGGCGCGTCCGGCAGCAGCCAGGATCGGTGATCCCAGCCGGGCAAACTATTCCGTCGCGGCTTCCGCGGGAGGCGCGCTTTCAACTTCCGCCGGCGCGGCTTCAACCGGAGCGTCTTCAACGGGAGCGGCGGCAGCGCGCGCCTTGTTCTTCTTCAGCAGGCTGCGGACCGTGTCGGAGGGTTGTGCGCCACGCGCGATCCAATGCTCGGCGCGATCGATTTTCAGGGTGCTGTTCTCACCCTGTTTTTTGGGGTCGTAGGTGCCGATGATCTCAATGAATTTTCCGTCCCGCGGGCTGCGGCTGTCGGCCACAACGACCTTGTAATAAGGGCGATTTTTCGCGCCTTCTCTGCGTAATCTGATTGAAACGGCCATTTGCGGAAATTGAGAGCTAAGAGTTGTTGGTTGAACGCCGGAGGGATGAAACGAATCGCCCGAATCCGCGATTTCGCAAGTCATCCTTTCATACGCGACATCTGCGCCATCATCCGCTTCATCTTGCCGGCGTTCTTCATCAGCTTGCGCATCTGATTAAAGCGCTGGAGCAGATCGTTCACTTCCGTCACGCTGCTGCCGCTCCCGCGCGCGATCCGCTGACGCCGGCGCGCATTGAGGATATCGGGGCGCTTTCGCTCCTGCGCCGTCATCGAGAGAACGATCGCTTCGGTTCGTTTGATCTGCTTTTCGTCGAAATTAACGCCCTTCAGGTTGTTCATCCCGGGGAACATCCCGAGGATATTTTCGAGCGGCCCGAGTTTGCGCATCATCTTGAATTGGGCGAGGAAATCATTGAAATCGAAGGAGGCGGTGCGGAGCTTGGCTTCCATTCGGGCCGCTTCCTCTTCGTCGATCGCCTCGGCGGCTTTCTCGACCAGGCCAACGATGTCGCCCATCCCGAGAATGCGACCGGCGAGTCGATCGGGCACGAACGGCTCGAATTGATCCAGCTTTTCGCCCACTCCGGCGAACTTGATCGGACGCTGCGTGACTTCGCGCATCGAAAGCGCCGCGCCCCCGCGGGCGTCGCCGTCAAGTTTGGTCAGGACGATGCCGGTGATACCGAGCGCTTCGTGGAAATGGGTCGCGACACTGACGGCCTGCTGGCCGGTGGCCGCGTCGGCTACGAGCAACACCTCCTGAGGCTTGAGAAATTCCTTGAGCTGTTTGATCTCCTCGATCAACGCGGTGTCGATTTCCTGGCGTCCGGCGGTGTCGAAAATCTGGACGTTGCCGTTTTGCTGCGCGGCCCATTCCAGGCTCGCGGTCGCGGCCCGCTTCACATCCTTCTCGTTAGGCGATGGTGTGTAAACCGGGACATCGACCTGCTTGGCTAACGTTGCCAGTTGCTCGATCGCCGCCGGCCTCTGCAAATCGCAGGCCACGAGGAGCGGCGCGCGTCCCTGTTTCTTGAGGTAGGCCGCGAGCTTGGCGGATGAGGTCGTTTTGCCGGCGCCGTTCAGACCGACCATAAGGATGCGAGCCGGCTTCTCGAGGTTGAGCGGCGCGGCATCGCCACCGAGGAGCGCGGTCAATTCGTCGTGGAAAATCTTAACGACCTGCTGTCCGGGCGTAACGCTGCGCAGGACTTCTTCGCCCAGGGCCTTTTCCCTGACCCGGGCGACGAAGTTCTTCGCGACCGTGTAATCGACATCGGCCTCGAGCAAGGCGAGCCGGACCTGGCGCATCGCGTCGGTGATGTTCGTTTCGCTGATCGAACCGTGGCCGCGCAGGTCCTTGAAGATATCCTGAAGCTTGTCGCCGAGTTGTGAAAACATGAGTCGTTAGGCCGGACGCGCCTCCGGGGCGATTCACTAACACGGACTGGCGGCTCTTTCCACCGAACGCCCATGGATCATCTCCGGGGATCGGATTGGCAAATCACGGGCGTTCGACTCATGTTGCACGCAATGACTGCCACGCGATGAACAATTCCGCCTTGCTCCACATCGTCGAACGCCTCGAGGGTTTGGTGAACAAGCTGCCGGATACGATTCGAAAACCGGTCCTGAGCGAGCTGACGCCGTTGAAGGAGCTTTTCCTGCAGCAACGTCCGCCCCGCTTCGTCCTGACCGGTCCGCATCCGATGCCGCTGCTCGAATTCGTGGCGCGCATTTTCGCCCCGGATGCCGGAGAAGCACCGTCGCGCGAGACGCTGACCGGCCTTTTTCGCTGGCAGAAGGTTGCACTTGGTCAGCATGCTTCGATCCAGGTGTTGGACGCGCGCGGGGCCGACGAAGCAGCGCTCAGGCTGGTGGGCGAAGCCCTGCGCCAGCAACCGGCTGACATCTTTTTCTTCCTGCCGGCCGAGCGTGAGGCAAAGGCGATGACGCGGAAGGAGATTGAGCGGCTGGAAAGGTTGCTGGGCTGGAATGGAGACGGCTCGGTCGGGGCGAAGTTGATCGAGCTCCAGACGTCGGATGCGCCCTCGCTTCTCAGGCAGGAGACGGGTTCGCCCGCGATCTGCGCGAGCCTGGTCGGTGTCTTTTCGTTAGGCCCGGCCGTCCGCCGCGTCCTGGCAAGCGAGCTGCCTAACGAGGCGCGGGTCGAGCTGGTGCGAAGTGGCGGCGACAGACATGCCCAGGCCGAGATCGCCGAGATGCTCGTAAAATCGACGAGCGCGATCTGCGCCGCGGTCGGCGCGCAGCCGATCCCGCTGGCTGATCTGCCGATCCTCACCACGCTTCAGCTGGTCATGGTTTCGGGCATCATGTACATCAGCGGCCGCGAGCGAAGCCTGCGGGCCTCGACTGAGTTCGTTGGCGCGCTCGGCGCGAATGTCGGCCTCGGGATGCTCTTTCGCGAGGGTACGCGCGCGGTGCTAAAGTTCTTTCCAGGGTGGGGCAACGTGGTTTGCGGGATGGTTGCGGGTGCCGGTACCTTCGCCATCGGGCGTGCTGCGATGGTCTACTTCGTAGAGGGCGCGACCCTGCGTGATGCGCGCCGCGCTTTTGTCGAGAACAAAAAGAAACGCCTCCCGTTGCCCGGAAGGAAAAGGAAAGCGCTTACGGATTCGGGAACGAAGCGGTAGGTCCGCCCATTTCGCCCGACGGCAGAGC
The DNA here is from genome assembly GCA_050736975.1 of Chthoniobacterales bacterium. Taxonomy (GTDB): domain Bacteria; phylum Verrucomicrobiota; class Verrucomicrobiia; order Chthoniobacterales; family UBA10450; genus Palsa-1392. The sequence continues at coordinate 11,507 of JBOHXL010000114.1, forward strand.
AAGCCTTCAGACGGTTCGGAGCAGTTGAATAACTTGTGAATAAAATTCGAGTTTCGGTGCAAATTGTTCACAGAAATTTGTGAACAAAACCGTCTCTTGGCGCGATGCAGCGCACGCGTTTTTCCTCGACCGATGAAGCTTTCGGAAATCGGGAGCGTCCTGCGCGAAATCCGCGTCGTGCCGGTAAAGACGCTCGGGCAAAATTTCCTGCACGATCAGAATCTGGCTCGCTGGATTGTGGAGGAGGCGCAACTTTCCGCGACGGATTTCGTGGTCGAAATCGGGCCTGGCCTGGGCGCGCTGACGGAGCCCGCGCTGGCCACGGGCGCGAGAATTTTGGCAATCGAAAAGGATCGGCGCCTGGCGGATTTTCTTCGTCGCCATTTCGCGGAGCAACGCTTGGAGATCATTCACGGCGACGCGCTCGACTTCGAAGTGCGGCGGCTTTTTCCGCACGGGCCGATCAAGTTGTTAGGCAATCTTCCCTACTACATTTCGACTGAGATCCTGCTTCATTTTCTCGAGCGACCAACGCCGATTATACTGGCTTTATTGATGTTACAGAAGGAAGTCGCGCGCCGGCTCTCTGCCGGGCCGCGTTCCAAAGATTACGGAATTATCGGTCTCGTCTTGCAATCACAATACCGCGTCGATTATCTGCGCACCGTTGCCGCCTCGGTTTTTCTTCCGCAACCCGAGGTCGATTCCGCTCTCCTTTGCCTCACTCCGCGCGGCCCGGGGGAGTTGCCCGATTACGATCGCGATTTGTTTCTCGCACTCGTGCGTCGCGGTTTTTCGCAGCGTCGTAAACAGGTCGGCAAGCTGCTCCGGGAATACGTCGCTGACTGGCCGCGGACCGCGGCCGAAATTGGCGCGTCAGGGCAAGCAAGGGCCGAGGAGTTGTCGCTCGAACAATGGATCGCGCTGGCAAACCTGATCCAGCCACTCGCCGCAAAAACCACCGGCACGGATCCGGAGGAGGCATTTGTGGTGGTGGATGAAAACGACTGCGTGATCGGGACCGCGATGCGACGGGAAGTGCATGGGAATAACTTGCGGCATCGCGCGGTTCACATCTTCCTTTTCAATCGCGCGGGCGAGCTGCTCTTGCAAAAACGTTCACGCTGGAAAGACCGGCATGCGGAACTCTGGGATTCAAGCGCGGCAGGTCACGTCGGAGCGGGCGAGGAATATGACGCGACCGCCGCGCGCGAACTGCGCGAGGAGCTGGGAGTGACGACGGATCTGGTGCGGGTCGCGAAATTGCCGGCCTCGGAGCAGACCGGACAGGAATTCATCTGGCTTTACTGGGGCGAAGAGGAAGGGCCGTTCGCGACGGCGCGGGCCGAGATCGACGCGGTGCAGTTTTTCCCGCGAAAGGAGGTGGCGCGCTGGGTCGAAGAAAGACCGGGCGATTTCGCGCCCGGTTTCATCGCATGCTGGCGCGAAGCCTGCGCCGGCCTAACGAAGCAGAATGCCTAACGACGGCGCAGGGACGGCTTAGCCGCGGGTTTTTTGGCCGCGGTCTTTTTCGCCGCCGACTTGCTCGCGCCTTTTTTTGAAAGCGTGGTGCGCGGCGGGAGGTCTCCCATCACTTCGCGGCGATATTTGCGGGCCGCCTTGCGGGCCTGCTCCTTGCCTCCGTAAACGGCGTCGCTGAACATCCTCGTTCCGGTGGACGGACCACGAACGAAGTGCACCTGAAAGCCGTGCGTTTGCTTCTTGGCGCGGGGCTTGGTGTCGATGCGCTTGATGTTTTGTTCAGAGTCGGGATTGGATCGTTTCCTCATAATCTTTTGCCTAACGAATAGAGCGTAAGGTCAACTTTTCCGTTATGCAAACGGACCGGGCAAGAATTTCAAAATTTTTCCGCACGCGCCAACAGGTTCGGCGCGGGCAGATTCCAAGCGGCGGCTTTGGCCTCGTAAAGCGCGCGCGGCAGGAGAACGTAACAGGGATGACGCTCCGCCCGCAGCCAGGTGATGAGGCGGACCAGTTCGCTCTCCGCCATCGTGGTGCAACCGGAGGTTGGCCGGGTCGGGCCACGCCGGATGTGAAAGAAAATTGCGCTCCCTTCGTCAGGCAGGGGCGGGTCGGAGTTGTGCCGGATCTCGATCAGCCAGCGGTAGGCGAAATCGTGCTGCCGCATCTTTTCCTTCGCAAACCAGGGCGGTGGATGGTCCGGGTCATCGATCGTGACAAAGCGATTGTAGTCCGGTCGCTTTGGATCATCGATCCAGGCGTCGGCTTTGGTCACCTGATGAAACGGAAAATCCGCCCCCGGCGGGAGCGCCGGATCGTAGGTATAGATTTTCCCAATCCGGAAAACTCCCGCCGGAGCGCGACCGTCCCGCTCTGTTTTGTGCCGGCCGCTTTCTTGTTGTCCGGCGAGACCGCAACCCCAGGCAAGGCCGTTCTTGCCAAAGAGAACGGGAGCGGGATCGCCGATGCTGTGCCACGGGCCGGCCTTGGAACGTTCGAAGCGTTGCAGCACGCCTTTCATCGAATCCCAATCGGGCGCAAGCGCAACGATCAACTGTTCGCAGTCGGCCGGCACGCCGGCGGCACGCGCACTGCTGGCGATGAGAAGCAGCCATGCCGGCAGAAGTACTCCTCGAAGCGCGCGTGACATCGCCCAATTTACACGTCTCGCCACAGCGTCCAGTTGGATGGTGGGCCCGCCGGAAACGCGTCATCGCGCCCTTCCTCTTGCTCGCGGCAGCCCTGGCAACCTACGCGCCGGCGCTCTGGAACGATTTTGTCTGGGACGATCAGGCGCTCGTTCTGCGCGATCCGCTGATCCGCAGTTGGCGCCTGATCTGGGAAGGGTTTCAACATTTTCTTTTCACGGACGCGGCGGCTTCCGATTTCTATCGGCCCCTGCAGCGGCTGAGCTACACGCTCGATTATGAGGCCTTTTTTGTTTCGCCGCTGGGGTATCATCTGGTCAGCATTTTGTGGCACGCGGCGGCGGGGATCGCGCTGTTCTTTTTCGCGGAGGAATTTCTTGCCTGGTGCAGGATGGAGTCGGAACGGCGCTTTCGAATCGCTTTCATCGCGGCGCTCGTTTGGTTGCTGCATCCAGTGCAGAGTGCGGCGGTGGTTTATGTGGCGGGCCGGGCTGATCCGCTCGCGGCCGCCTTCGGCTTCTGCGGGCTTTTTCTTGGGCTGCGGATGTTGCGCGCGAGCGGAAATTGGAAATGGGTTTTTGGCACGGGCGCCGGGTTTTGTTTTCTGGCCAGTGCGTTGAGCAAGGAAATGGGGCTCATCTTTCTGCTCGTCTGGCTGATCATTGTCGTCACCCGGCGTCGAAGTGCGGCGTTGTTAGGCGCGGCCGGTCTGATGGCGGCGGTGCTGATTGCATACCTGAGCCTGCGTTTGCCAGCGGAGCACATCGCGCCACCCGCGGAGCCGCCGCTACCGCTTTTGGTGCGCCCGATCGTCTCGGCACGAGCGCTGGCGGAATACGCGGGCCTGCTTCTTTTTCCCTGGCATCTGCATATGGAGCGCGACGTCGAAACCCATCCGGTTGGTCTTCCATCGGCGGACTCGAACGCCGCCTCGTGGCGCGAGTTGCAAACGCTGCTCGGTCTTTTGCTGATCGCGGCCGCGATCAGCGTGTTCTGGCGAGCGCGCCATCGTCCCGCGATCTTTTTCCCACTGGTGCTTGCGTTTGTCTGCTACCTGCCGATCAGCGGAGTCATCAGGCTCAACGCGACAGTGGCTGAGCACTGGCTCTATCTTCCGAGCGCGTTTCTTTTTTTGGCGGCGGCGGCCGCGCTCGATTCGACAGGCTCGAAACCCATTTATATCTGCGTGACGATATGGCTTCTCTTCCTTCCGGTCCGTAGCTTTCTACGAACGTTCGATTGGAAAGATCAGCGCACCTTTTTGAACCGCACGATCGCCGATGGCGGCGACTCTGCCCGAATGCTGATCAACCTTGGCGGGTTGGAATTGAGCCAGGGCCATCTTCAGGCCGCGCGCACTGCGCTGGAGAACGCTCTGCAAAAGGAGCCGGATAATCCCCTGGCGCAGCTCAATCTCGCGGCGGTGAAGATGAAGGAGCGCGACCTTTCAGGCGCGCGCGCATTGCTGGAAAAAGTTACCGAGCCGCCGGAACTGCGAGCGCAAGCGGAGGAAAGCCTGGCCGTGCTGGAGAATCGCGAGACGGGCACGGTCGATCTGATGCGGTTGCGTTTGGCGTCGCGGCTCGGGCCGTCGAACTGGGCGATCGAACAGCGCTATATCAAAGCGCTGGCCGACGCCGGTTATCCCGATCGCGCCATCGCCGAGTTAAAGACCTGTCTCATGGTTGCGCCTTATCGAGCGGAAAGCTGGCTAATGATGAGCGAGCTGCTGCGCAAAATAGGCCGGCCTAACGAAGCTGCGATCGCCTTCGCCGAAGCCGAATCCGACGACGTTCATCTCCATGAGCGGATCGAGAGGCGCTAGCCTTGGTTGCGTTCGAAAGGCATTCGCCTAGCCCAATCCGCCGGCCAATTCGTTAGGCAAATCCTCTTCGCCGATGGTCGCTCTTTCGACGCGGACAGTATCCGCGCCAAGGGATTTCATGCCGAACAGCCAAACGATCCCGGAAAGCAGCATCATCCCCGAGACAAAAAGAAACGCGATCGTCCAATTGGTATGGCCGGCGACGTAGCCAATGGTGGGAAAAGCCAGCACGTCGCCGAGGGCGTGAATCACGAGAATGTTCAAGGCAAAGGCGGTCGCCCGAACCTTGGGCAGCGCGACGTTCGCCAGAGCGGTGTTTGAGGGGCCGGTATTCAGGAACATGAAAAAAACCGAGGCCGCCATCGGCCACCAGGCTCGCGGAAAAGGGGTGAAAAGCATCGCAATAAAAAACGGACAGGCGAGCAACATGCCGCAGCCGGAGACGAGGAAATAAGAGCCCGGTATTTTCGCGCGCAGCCGATCACCGAGCCATCCGCCAACGAGAGTAGAGACAAGCCCGGCACCGGCGATGATGACGCCAAACATTTCCGTGGCGGAGTCTGGTTGCCCGCGAAATTTGAGATAAGCCGCGACCCAGAAACCAATTCCCCCGAGGGCGAAAGTCATCGCGGTTTGGGCCGCACAATTCAGGACATACGACCGGGTGCGGACCAGGACACGATAGTCTGCCAACTGGGCGCGCTGCCGTTCCGGCCGAACGCCGCCGTTGGCGCGCGGGTCGCGCTGGAAGAGCGCATAGCAGCCCAGGAGCAAACCTGGAATCGCCGCGAAATAAAATGCATAGCGCCAACGCTCCGCCGCCGGAACAAAATGGAAATGGGTCAGGACCGCACCGCCGAGGACATAGCCAAGCGCGCTTCCCACCGGAATCGCGGCACAAAAGAGCGCGAGAATCCGTCCTCGCGTCTCGAGGGGAAAGAAGTCAGCGAGAATGGTCGGCGCGGCCGGGCCGTAGCCGCCTTCGCCGATACCGACCAGCACGCGGGTCGCAAAAAGCATGGCGAAACTAATGGCCCATCCCGAGGCCGCGGTCGCGAGGCTCCATAGGATCACGGCCCCGCCAACAATCAGCCAGCGAGAAAAGCGGTCGGAGAGCCAGCCGAGAACGGGCGCAGTCAGCGTGTAAGTGATGAGAAACGCGCTGCCCAGCGTTCCGCTGATGGCCATCGCATTCACATCCGTTGCGGAAAAAAACGTGGCGCGGATCGAGGGTTCGACGGCGGCCAGAACCTGCCGGTCGATGTAATTAAACATGTTGATGGCGAGCAGCAGGCTCATCGCCAACCACGCACCCGATTTGATTTCCCTCTGTGCGCTCCTCATGGAATTGCCGATTGCAGTGGGCGACGCGCTGATTGTAAATCATAAATCCATGCCGCCTATTTCCGCTGCCGAGCGCGCTCTTCGATTCTTTGGCATCCCACTCGTGCGGATGATTTATCGTGTCACTGCGGTCGGGGTGGAGCGATTGCCGCGCGGCGGGTGCCTGCTTTTGCCCAACCACATCACCTTTATTGATGCGATCGTTCTCCTCCTCGCCTGCCCGCGGCCGATCCGTTTCATGATCGCCGAGGAGTATTACCGGAACCGCTTTCTTCGTCCGGTGCTGCGCATCACCCGCTGCATACCGATCACGCCGCGGCGGGCCAAGAACGCGATGCGACTGGCGGCGGAACTGATCCGCGACGGGGAAATCGTGTGTGTCTTTCCCGAGGGCGAATTGACTCGCTCCGGCGTCCTGGGCGGGTTGCACCGCGGCTACCAACTGATCGCGCGCCAGGCGGCGGCCCCCGTCGTCCCGGTCTGGCTGGACCAGCTTTGGGGTTCGATTTTTTCCTTCCAGGGCCGCCGTTTTTTTCGGAAATGGCCCCATCACTTTCCGTATCCGGCCGCGGTCGAATTTGGCGCGGCGCTTTCGCCTGACGAGGCCGACACCGCGACCGTCCGCGAACGGCTCCTGCAAGTGGGGGAGCGCTGCTTCAGCCGCCGGCCAACATTGCGGCAATCGCTCGGGTCGGCATCCGTGCATGGTCTGGCGCGGCATCCGTTCCGCACCGCGGTGGTCGATGGAATGGACGGGTCGTCGCTCAGCCGAAGTAAATTGTTAGGCGCAGCCGCGGCGCTCAGCCGTCACCTTCGCCGCACTTGTCCTGAGAAGCGGATCGCAATCGTCCTGCCGGCCAGCAAAGCCGGGGTCGTGGCCAATCTCGCCGTTGTTCTCGCGGGCAAGGTGCCGGTCGGATTGAACTTCACGAGCGGTCGAAGTGCGCTCGCCCGGGTAGAAGAGATTGCCGGCCTAACGACCGCAATCTCGGCCAATGCCTTCGCGCAGCGCTTGCCGGATTTTCCCTGGCTGGAGAAAACCATCCAGCTTGACGAATTGCTGCCCGGGATGAAGCGACAGATTTTCTTTTGGTGGCTGGCCGCGATCCTGTTTCCGCCGCGCACTTTGATCCGCTGGCTCGAGGTGCCCCGGGAAGGCGGGCACGAGGAAGCCGTCTTGCTTTTCACGAGCGGCAGCTCCGGCGATCCGAAAGGGGTTATTCTGAGTCATGTCAACGTCGTCGGGAACGTCGCGCAGTTTCGTGTCGTGCTCGACGCGACCCGGGACGAGATTGTTCTGGCGTCGCTCCCGTTTTTTCACAGCTTCGGCTGCACCGTGACGCTTTGGTTCCCGCTCATTGACGGTGTGCCCATCGTTACTTATCCGAATCCGCTCGAGGCGGCGAAATGCGCCGAGCTGATCGCTCGTTATTGGGTCACGATCCTGCTGGCAGCTCCGACCTTCCTGCGCGGTTACCTGCGCAAGGCGGCGCCGGAACAATTTCAAAGCATCCGCCTAACGATCACAGGTGCGGAGAAATTGCCGCGCAACCTGGCGGAAGCGTTTGAAGCGCAGCTCGGGAGGCCAGTTTTCGAAGGCTACGGCCTAACGGAAACCTCGCCGGTCGTGAGTGTGAATCTGCCCAATCCCGAGCCGCCGCGACCGGGCGAGAGTGTGCAGCCTTTGAATCGTTCCGGCTCGGTCGGCAAGCTGGTCCCGGGATTGGCGGCGGAAATTCGCGATCCGGAAACCGGGCAGAAATTGTCCCTGCACAGTTCCGGGATGCTCTGGCTGCGCGGGCCAAACGTTTTCGAAGGCTACCTGAATGACCCCGCGCGCACGGCCGAGGTGTTGCACGATGGGTGGCTCAAGACAGGCGACCTTGGACGGTTCGATGAGGACGGTTTTCTTTTCATCGAAGGCCGGCTTTCGCGCTTCTCCAAAATCGGGGGCGAGATGGTCCCGCACGAGACGGTTGAGCAAAAGATTGTCGCCGCGCTCGGGCTCAGCCAGGAAGGAGAGCGCACGATCGCGGTCGCCTCGATGACCGACGAAGCCAAAGGTGAAGTCCTTGTGCTCCTGAGCACGATCGCGATCGATCTGGCGGAGCTGCGCGCGCAGCTCTACGAGGCCGGCGTTCCAAACCTATGGATTCCGAAGACGATCAGGCGGGTAGGGCGAATTCCGGTCCTGGCAACCGGCAAACTCGACTTGCGAGCCTGCGGTGAGTTCGCGGCCCGCGGCGAGGAGACCGCGCCTAACGAAGAACCGGGGGATCCGGCCTAACGAGAAGCGGCGGCGATCCGGCCGGCGCCGATAAAGGCCTTCGCCGGAATTCTCCTTTTTTCGTCAGGCGTCGGCAAATTCCGGCACCAGTTCGCGCTCCGGCGGCAACGGCGATTCGACTTCGGCTTCCGGTTCTTCCGTCGCTCCTTCGTTATGCGTTCGCGCGATCAGCACGTAGAGCGACGGGACGATAAAGAGGGTAAAGATCGTGCCGATGCTCATCCCGCCGACCAGCACGAGACCGATCGAGTTACGCGCTTTCGCGCCGGCGCCGGTGACGAGAATGAGCGGGAAGTGACCTGCGACTGTGGCGATCGTCGTCATCAGAATCGGCCGCAGACGGATCCGCGCCGCCTGGGCAACGGCAGCGACTTTTTGGAAGCCCTCCCGTTGCAGTTTGTTAGCAAACTCCACCACTAGAATGGCGTTTTTGGAAATCAATCCCACCAGGGTAACGAGACCGACCTGCGAATAGATGTTCATCGTCGTGGTCCAGCCGTTGGTAAAAAACGGGATGTTGGGATTGGGCATCTTCAGGAAAGTGAAAATGAGCGCCCCAAACATGGCCAGCGGGACCGAGCCAAAGAGAATGATGAGCGGATCGCGGAAGCTGTTGAACTGCGCGGCAAGGACAAGGAAGATGAGGACAAAGGCGAGTCCGAATGCGGGGAGGAATTTGTCGCCCTCGACCCGTAGTTGGCGCGACTCACCGGTATAATCAACCGAATAACCCTTGGGAAGGATCAGGGCGGCTTCATCTTCCAGCACCTTGAGCGCCTGATCGATCGGGACGATGGAAACGCCGCTAATCGTAACCGCGTTGAGCTGCTGCATGCGGTTGAGCGAGCGCGGGACAACCTGATTGCGAATGCTCGCGATCGTGCTGAGCTGGATCAGTTTCCCATTAGGTCCGGTGACATAGATGTTTTTCAGTTGACTCGGGGTAAGGCGATCGACGCGCTTAATTTGCGGTATGACCTTGTAAGCCCGGCCCGAAATGTCGAAGCGGTTGACGAAGTCGCCGCCCATCATCGCGGAAAGATCCGCGCCGACTTGCTCGAGGTTAAGGCCGAGGGCGGCGGCTTTGTCATGATCGATCACGATCTCGGCCTGCGGCTGATCAATCTTCGTGTCGATAATCGGCGGGAAAGCAAACTTGCCGCTCTTCATTGCGGTAGCCTGCAGTTGCTTGGCGAAATCAAGCATCTGCTCCGGCTCGGCCGTCGAGAGAATCACGAACTCGACCGGAAATTGTCCGCCCCCGGGAAGGGCAGGGGGCAGCACCGGAAACATCTGGATGCCTGGAATCGTCCCAAGCTTCTGCTGGGCCTGCGGCAGGAGTTGGAAGACGGTCTCTTTCCGCTGATCCCAGGGTTTTAAGACCATACCGCCGAAACCGCTCGACGGAAAAGTAAGCTGAAAAGTGAATTTCGTTTGCGGGAAGCTGAGAAAGTCCTTCCCTGCCGCGTCGGCGAAAGCGGAGGTCTGTTCGATGGTCGCATCGGCGGGCGCGTCCACGATGCCGAAGATCACGCCCTGGTCTTCGGTCGGCGCCAGTTCGCTGTTCATCGAGATGGAAAACTTAAGGAGGAGAATCGCGAGAATCGACAAACCGATCCAGGCAAGATAAACCGCCGGGCGCATTTGCAGGGTGCGATCGAGGGCGCGGCCATACCAATTACGGATGCGATCGAAGGTGTGATTCACCTTGCCGGCGAAGCCATGGTCCTCGGCACTGGCGCGCAAAAGCTGGGCCGACATGACGGGCGAAAGCGTGAGTGCGACCACACCAGAAATCGCGACCGCGCCGGCCAGCGTGAGAGCGAACTCGCGGAAGAGCGTCCCGGTCAGGCCGCCTTGAATACCGATCGGCACGTAAACTGCCGCGAGCGTGATGGTCATGGCGATGATCGGGCCAATCAGCTCGCGCGCACCGATGAGAGCGGCATTGATCGCGCTCAGTCCTTCGCGCAAATGGCGCTCCACGTTTTCCACCACCACGATGGCGTCGTCGACCACCAGACCGACCGAGAGCACGATCGCGAGCAGGGTGAGCAGATTGATCGTGAACCCAAAAACCTGCATGAGGAAAACCGCGCCGATGAGCGAAATCGGGATGGCCGCGATGGGCACGAGGACAGAGCGCCAGGAACCGAGGAAGAGAAAGATGACGAGCATCACAATCAGGAGCGTATCGATCAGAGTGTGGAAGACGTCGTGAATCGCGGTGTTGATGTATTCCGTGCCGTCGTAGGCGATGCGGCCTTGCAGGCCGGTCGGCAGTTCTTTCTGGATGTCGACCAACTCGGTGCGAACCCGCTTGATGACATCGATGGAGTTCGCGTTTGGAAGAACGAAAATGCCCATGAAGACGGCGCGTTCGCCCGAGAAGCGCACCTCCGAGTCGTAATCTTCCGCCCCAAGCACGACGTCGGCGATGTCGCCCAGCCTAACGAGTGCCCCATTCTCCTGCCGGACGACGAGGTTTTGGAAATCCCGGACCGAATGCAGGTCGGTATTCGCGGTCAGGTCGACCTGAATGAGTGAGCCTTTGGTGCTGCCGACCGCGGAAAGGAAGTTATTGGCGGCGAGCGCCTGCCGCACCTGCGACGGGCTAACGTTGAGCGCGGCCATGCGGTCCGGTTTGAGCCAGATGCGCATCGCAAAAGTGCGACCGCCGAGAATTTCAGCCCGCTGCACACCCGGGACGGCGGTCAGGCGCGGCTGCACGATGCGAGTGAGGTAATCCGTAATCTCGTTCGCCTTCAAAATATTCGAAGTGAAGCTGAGATAGGCGGAAGCGAACTGAGAGTCGGCCGGAACGATATTGATCACCGGCACTTCCGCTTCGGGCGGCAGATCGTTGCGCACCTGGTTGACCTTTGAGCTGATTTCGGAGAGCGCCTTGTTCGAGTCGTAATTGAGCTTGAGATGCGCCGTGATCGTCGAGACGCCCTGCGAACTTTGCGACTGCAAATAATCGATGCCGTCGGCGGCGGCGATCGCGCGTTCCAACGGCGTGGTGATAAAGCCGCGCACCAGCTCCGCGCTCGCGCCCACATAGACAGTCGTGACCGTGACCGAAGCGATATCGCTCCGCGGATACTGCCGGATGTTGAGCGAAGAAATCGCCTGCAACCCGGCGATAATGATGACCAGGCTGACGACCAGCGCGAGCACCGGCCGGCGAATGAAGAGATCGGTAAAGGATTTCACGCGCGCGGTTTCTCGTTAGGTATCAGCCGGCGTGGGATTGAGCTGCGCTTTTGGGGCCAGTTTGTTGTCGATCACTACGTGCATGCCGTTGCGCAGTTTGAAGGCGCCGGTGCTGACCACTGCCTGCCCTGCTTTTAAACCTTTCGTGACCGCGACGAAGTCGCCCCGGGTTTCACCCAGCCGGATGAACTGCTGGCGCAGCACTAGTTCGTCCTTCCTGGTTTTTTCGTCGCGCTTCTTCTCAATCACGTAGACCGAATCCCCATACGGCGCGTAAGCGACCGAGGTTGCGGGAATATAGAGGACGGGATTCTTTTGCGGCAGGAGAACCTCCGCCCTCGCGAACATGCCCGCGCGCAGCGCGTGGTCCTGGTTATCAAACGTCGCCTGCACCTTCACGTTGCGCGTCGCCGGATCGACCGACGGGTTGATCGCGCTCAGCCTGCCGCGGAATGCGCGACCGGGCACGGCATCGGTCTTCACCTGGACCGGGAGACCGACCGAGATTTTCGAGAGGTCTTCCTGGGGCAGCGAGAAATCGACGAAAACGTGGTCGAGCGTTTGCAAAGCGACGAGCGGATCGCCAGCCGCGACCATCTGCCCCGGGTTGACCGACCGGATGCCGGCCACGCCGTCGAACGGCGCGTGGATTTCCTTCTTGTCGATGATCGCCTGCATATTATCGACCATCGCTTTCTTCTGCCTGTAGGTGGATTCGGCTGAATCCAGCTCGGCTTTGGAAATGACTTTGCGGCTCGCGAGGTCGTGTTCCCGATCGAGATTGGACTTCGCCAGTTCGGCGTCAGCCTGGGCGGAATGCAACTGTGCGATTTCGGAGGAAGCATCGAGTTTGAGAAGAAGATCGCCCTTTTTCACTGGCTGGCCGGATTTGAAATCAATCGCTGACACCGTGCCCGGAATTTCCGCGCTGATTGTCGCGCCCTGCACCGGCGAGACAGAACCGACCGCGTCCAAGGTTGGCTGCCAATCGGCTTGTTGAACGATCGCGTTCGTTACCGTCGTAGGCGGCGGGACGATTTTCTTGGCCGTCGAAACCATCGTGTAAATCTGGAGCGCTTTGATTCCAACCAGGATCACAAACACGAGCACGAGGCCCGTGACGACGATGATGATTGGTCCCTTAAGGCTGCGTTTTCGGGCGGCTGGGACGGACGGAGTGGAAAGTCTAGGCGTGGCAGTTTGCATGAGATTTGTTTGTAAAGAGCAGTCGCCAGAGGGTACGGGCGACGTCCAACTGATGGGCGCGTTGCTTGGCCGCGGACTTGCCCGCCGGATGCAACACGCTGCGCATCATCGTGCCATCATTCATGGCGAAAATCATCTCCGCAATCTCCTCCGCTGCGAGACCGTGCGCGGTACGTTTCGAGTCGGGCGAGCGCGCGATCAAATTGGTCACGCCTTTGGCTTTCGTCCGGACCACGTCGCGCACCAGTTTCGCCACTCGCGGATTGCGCCCGGCTTCGGCGAAGAGATCGACCACGAAGTTCGAGATGACCTGCGGCGAATCTTCGCAGCAGTGCGAGGTAAAGAGAATCTCGAAGGATTCGAGCAGAGTGGGCGCCTGACCGGCGCGCTCCAGCAATTGCGCGATCTCTTTTTTGTGTTCCGCGGCGATGGCGGAAATCACCTCGTCCTTGTTCTTAAAGTAGCGATAGATGAGACCAACGCTGATCCCCGCCTCGGCACTGATGTCGTGCATGCTCGTCTGGTGAAAACCGGATCTGGCAAAGCGGAGAATGGCCGCCTCGAGAATCTGGCGACGGCGATCATCAGCGGCTTCGGTGCGTTTAATCGGCATGAGGAAAGGACAATGAATGAACGTTCATTCATTGTCAAATCGAGGATTATTGGCAAAGCAGGGG
>JBOHXL010000115.1:0-13596 GCA_050736975.1 Chthoniobacterales bacterium
CTCGGTTTGATTGACTGCGGAAAGATAGGAAATCCAAACCAAAAACTAGAAAGAAAAAGGAGAAACAATGAACTCAAATCGAACAACTACAAATTCGCTATCAAAGCGGTGTTCTTTGGTGGCGGGCTTGTTTTTAATCGGGCTAGTGGCGTTCCTCGCCATGGGGATACCAACAACGCACGCACAACAAACGTATCCACCGCAACACACATATAGTCTCACTGACCTCGGAGTTGTCAGCGGAATGACGGCCAGCGAGCCGGCAGCCATCAACAACCTGGGAGCGGTAGTGGGAACATCCACCGCCGGCACGCATGGGTGCGCGTTTCGTTATTACAATAACAAGATGGAGGATATCGGCGGCATCGGTAGCCGCGCATTCGGTATCAGTCAGACCGGAGCTGTGGTGGGTGACTTCGCTCGAATGGAGCCCACGACACCCAATCACGCTGCCCTCTTCAGAGGGGGGGCACCAATTGACCTTGGTGTGCTGCCAGGTGCACTCTTCAGTCGCGCCAACGCAGTTAACTCCAATGGCTACGTGGTCGGTTATTCTGGTTCCGAATTCGACAGCAATAACAGCCGGGCCTTCGTCTGGCAGCTCTCGACGGGCATGATCGATATCGGCACGCTCGGCGGGCCCTATGCTCAGGCGATGGCAGTCAATGATGCTGGTTACGCGACTGGCAATGCCAGTATCGCCCGCAGTGTTGGAGCCCGCCATGCCTTCCTCTATCAGGTGTGGCCGGGATACGGTCCGGCGAAACCGATGCGTGATCTCGGAACACTGGGCGGCGTTTCAAGCTATGGGACGGCCATCAACATGAGCAATGATGTGGTTGGGTATTCCATGGTGAAGACCAGCTACAACACCGTTCACGGCTTCCTCTATGATGGAGGAGCGCTCATCGACCTGGGTTCGCTTACGCCGAACATGCCGGGGACCGATTACAGTGCGGCCTTGGGGATCAACAACAGCGGCCAGATCGTCGGCTATAGCTTTATCGCTAACGTTGGCTCAGACAACGTGAGTCAGGCCGCCTTCGTCTACGGAACTTTTCCGCAGGCTGGGATGCTAAACCTCAACGATCTGATTAGCCGCGCGACGGCCGCAGAGTATTGGCTCTTCTCCGCAACGGCAATCAACGACCAAGGGCAAATCGTTGCCTGTGCCTACCGTGATTCCGACGGCTTGGTGCACGCCGTTTTGCTGACCCCGATGGGAAACTGATAAAGCGAAAAAAAAGAACAGGCAGTGTCTCTCAATTCCTGAGAGGCGCTGCCTTTGTTGTGGTCGCGGCAGGTTTTAGCGCCTGATGTTATGTAGATTCGCGAGCGGTTTGTCGCGATTTGGTGGTGAGCTCCATTCGCCCGCTGTGGCGCGATCGGTCCAGTAAAGGCCGACTAGCTGTTTTGCGGGTTGTTGCCCCGGCTGAGTGAGCCGAATTGATGAGCCTGATTGCGCTCACCCTGAGGGCTGCCTTTGGCAGTCGTTGTCGTTCCACTCCATTGCCAGCGCACGTCGTCGTCTTTATTTCGATGGAGTTCGCTCACAAACTACGCCGCCTGAAAGTGACGGACATTGATTTCGGTGCCGGTGCGGGCGGACACTTCGGCTTCGGCGAGAAGTTGAGCCGCCGCCTTTTCGTCCACGTATTCTTCGCCGCAGTTGTCGCAGATTTGTGCGGGCACGTCCTTGACGACCAGCGTAAGGCCTTCTCGTTCCAAGGTGACGGTGGCCGTACCGGGTACGGTCTCGCCTTTTTTGCAGATGGGGCACTTCATGGTTTTCTCCTTTTGAAATCCGGCTCCCAACGGGCCGGGTCGGGTTCATAGACTGTAATCACAATTTTCTCCGTGGGCGTGGTCGCAGCGACGACGTGAATCGCCTGGCGGCCAATCCAACCTAACACAAGCGCGCTGGGATAGGGGAAGTCGTCGGGATAATCCTGGACGACCTCACCTGTGTCCAAAACACGCCGGACGTCTTCGACGCCGCTCCCGCGCTGTGCCATCCGCTGGATCGCGTGGACGCGAAAGATGAGCGACTTACCCGCCATATCCCAGCCCTTTCAGGTTTACTTTGATGGCAGCCCTGGTTTGCGGCCAGCGACGCTCACCCAGCCTCTCCCAAGAGGAGAGGAGGTCTGCGATTCGTGGTGCGCAAAGTCCTCTCATTGGAAGCCGAGTCCCTTTAAGTTGGCGCGAATCGCCGATTCTAGTTTCGCGGACTCAGCGACGAGGCGCGGCATCTTTTCCTCAGATGGTTCGTCGTCGTCTTCGACTTCCTCGGCTTTGTATTCGTCCGGGTCTTCGGGACCGGCTCCCAGCTCCTTCGTTAGCTGCGCATGTTTCTCCTCGAAGCCGTCCGAGATGTACTCGAGGAAGATGAGACCGAGGACGGTGTGCTTGTACTCCGCTGCGTCCATGCTGCTCCGGAGCTTGTCCGCTGCGAGCCAAAGCTTGGCTTCGAAGCCGAGATTGGCGGTGCTGTTGTTCTTGGCGGAGGAGCGAGCGAGGGCCATGGATTTAAGAGGAAAGCGGTAAGCAGAAACGCTGACAAGATGAAATCACTGCGACGGTGGCGGCAAGCGAGATCGAGTGCATGCCGGACGAAGTCACTTCAATCTCGGATCGTAGCGAAATCGCTTCGCGGTCTGAACCCAGTCGAGCCGGAAACGCGGATGCCGGGGATTGATCAAAGCGTTCTGTTCCACCGGGACGACAACACTCGGCACGAGCAAGACGACGCTGCGCTGCTCGGTGACCCAGCGGTCACCAACTTCGCGACTGGCCGCGACTGTCGGCTCCGCGTCCCATTCCTTCGGGAGCGGATGCAATTCTTCGATCAAACGATCAGGAACCTCGATCGTGAAAAGCAAGCGTTCTTCCGAGTGCCGCAGCGTCTGCATGTGCACGAGCGTTTCAAGACACGCGAGCGCGACGGAACTCGACGTGTAAACGATACGCCTGCCGCGCGAATTCCAGCGGCCCGCATAGTGCAAACCCCCTTCGGCGCTAAACGCCTGGGCGGCTTTCGAGCGATTGAGTGCTTCGAGCCGGTAGAAGATCACGCATACATTCCCCACTTGATGCATCCGAGGAGATTAGTCACCTCATACGCACCCACATCTGTATCGAGCAAGTCAAGCGGACGTTTGCCGCCCAGCGCGGGGATCTCCTGATTCAGCCAGGAACGCGCCTCATCGTCACTGCCCAGGACATCAGCTGCGAACGCGAACACCCGCGCCACCCGCAGACTCTTTTCCGCTTCGTCTGCGGAGAGTGTTCTCGATTTTCGTTTCCGCAAGGTCTGGGCGTTGATGTTCAGCTTCCGTGCCAGCGTTTCCTTGCCGACTCCGATCGCGGTCGCGATCTGCTCGAAGACTTGGGTGGCAATTCCCTGCCGGATCGTCTCCACCTGGGCGAGGGGAGGGAGGGCGGCCATGGCCGCGACCTTTGCCGGCATCGACCTGGTGTGTGATGGAGCGCGGCTGCTCATGATGAATCAATTTAGCGGTATTTCTACCGTTCGTAAACGGTAATTTTACGAAACCGCAAGGTCTTAGCGAATCCTGGCGGTCATTTCCAAGAGCGGTCCCAGAGCATCCTCGATCGCCAACCGGATCCCGCGCTTCTCGAGGGCCTTGCAAACTTCCTCGGTCGGGATGTTGCCGACGAGATCGTTTTGAGCGAAAGGGCAGCCGCCCAATCCGCCAAGCGCGGCATCGAAGCGCCGGCATCCGGCGTCGTAAGCGGCGAGAACTTTTTCCGCCGCGCCTGCGCGCGTGCTGTGCAGGTGGACGCCGAGTTCAGAATCCACTCGCACCCGGGAAACGACCGCGCTGATCAGCTCCGGTCCGGCCGTGCCAACGGTGTCGGCGAGGGAGATTGCGTCCACGCCACTGGCTTGCAGCATCTGCGCAGCTTCGGCAACGCGTTCCGCCGACCAGGCATCGCCGTAGGGATTTCCAAACGCCATCGAAATGTAAGCCACGGTCCCGAGCCCCGCTTCCTTGCTGCGTTCAAGCACGCGCTTCAGCACTGCGACGTTCTCTTCGGGCGATTGATTCTGGTTGCGGCGCAAGAAGGTTTCGGAAACTGAGAAAGGAAACCCGAGCGTGGTGACCGCGCGGGTGGCGATCGCGCGCTCGGCTCCCTTTTCATTCACGACAATGCCGATGATCTCGATGTCGTCAGGCGGAGCGAGCTGCGCCAGAACGGCCTCGCTGTCGGCCATCTGCGGCACTGCTTTCGGCGAGACGAAACTGACCGCGTCGATATGTCTGAAACCAGCTTCAATAAGCGCGTGCAAATATCGCACCTTTAGCTCAGTCGGAATGTGGCCCGGCAATCCCTGCCAGGCATCGCGCGGGCATTCGATCAGTTTTAGCGTCTCCTCTTCCATGGTCCTGACAAATCCCGGGGCCGTCGGTTTGATCTATAGACTTGTCGCGCCGGCCACGCTACCGATTGAAAGCCCGGCCGTTGCATTGCATCCGTTACGGCACGAATCAACAACCCATCCTGCACATGCCTAACGTTCTTGTCGACCATAAGGATCGCATTACCACCATCACGCTGAGCCGTCCCGAACGGCGCAATGCCCTGACGATCGAATTGATGACCGAACTGGCCGCAGCAGTCGAAGCCGCGGCCGCGGACGAAAAGCAGCGCATCCTCATCCTGCGCGGCGCCGGCAAAGCTTTTTGCGCCGGACTCGATCTGCAGGAAACCACCGAGATGGAAAAGGCGCATCGCTCCGCCGAGATGGTGGCGAAAACCTTGCGCACGATCAGCGAGACGCGCCTGATCACGATCGCGCAGATCCACGGTGCTGCGGTGGCGGGCGGCGCCGGTTTGATGTCGGCCTGTGATTTTGTCCTCGCCGTGGCGCACACCAAAATCGGTTATCCCGAAACGAAACGAGGTTTGGTGGCCGGCCTGGTCATGACTTTTCTCCGGCGCCAGTTACGCGAACGCGATATTCGAGAGCTGCTTTTTACTGGTGAATTGATCGGGGCGGAACGAGCCCGCGAGATGGGCCTGGTCAATCGGGTGGTGGCGGCGGACGAATTGGAAAACGAAACGCAAAAACTGGTCACCTCAATTTTGCAGGGCGCTCCCCAGGCGATCTCGAAGAGCAAACGTCTGATCGAGGAACTCTGGTCTTCCTCTGTGGACGAGGACATCGAGCTGGCCCTGCGCCACCACATGGAAGCGCGCGAGTCAGCCGAGGCCAAAGAAGGCATCGCCGCCTTTCTCGAAAAACGCGCCCCGAATTGGGGGTGAGAAACATCCTTCTTCCGCTCGTCCTTGTTCTCGTTCTCGTCCCTCCTCGCGCCCAGGCAGAGGTCCCGCAGTTTGCCGACACGATTTTCATAAACGGCAACGTTTACACCGTTAACGACAAGGCACCGCATGCGACCGCGATCGCAATCAAGGGTGAACGGATTCTCTTTGCCGGCTCGAACGACGAAGCCAAAAAATATTCGGGGCCGGCGACGCGCACGATTGATCTCGCCGGCAAGACGGTCGTCCCTGGGTTGACCGATTCGCATTACCACATTTTTGGCGTTGGTGAACGTCTCATCCATCTGAATCTCGAGGCAGCGACGAGTCGCGAACTCTTTCTCGAGACGGTGAAGCGCCAGACCGAAAAGAGCGGGACCGGCCGCTGGATCACCGGCCGCGGCTGGATTGAGACTTTTTGGAAGCCGCCGGTTTTCCCGACCCGCGACGACCTGGACAAGGTCGCGCCGGCCAACCCGGTCTTCCTCGTTCGCGCCGACGGCCACGGCGCGATCGCAAACAGCAAGGCGCTGGCCCTCGCTGGAATCGACGCGAAAACGCCCGATCCATTCGGCGGCAAAATCGTGCGTGACGAAAAAACCGCCGAGCCGACCGGCATGCTGCTCGATAACGCGATGGAGCTTGTGGCAAAGAAAATCCCAGCGACCTCAGCGGCGGAGATGGAGCGCGCGCTGTCGTTAGGCGCACAGCACAGCGTCGAGGTCGGCTGGTGCGAAATCCAGAATCCCGGGAGCTATGTGCCCGAGGTCGCGATTATGCAGAAGCTGTATGGCGAAGGGAAAATCAAGCTTCGAATTTACAACGCCGTCTGGGGGCCGGGGCCGGATGCGGAGAAGCTGCTCAAGGACGGCCCGATTCTCGATGCTTTCGACCATCATTTCACGACCCGAGCGATTAAGGTGATCTTCGACGGCTCGTTAGGCTCGCGCAGCGCCGCGCTCCTCGAGCCGTATGCCGACGCCAAGACTTCGGGATTCCTCACCCAAAAACCGGAGGAGCTGCGCCCGATGTTTCGCGAAGCGCTCCGCCAAGGCATCCAGGTCGAGACCCACGCGATCGGCGACCGCGCCAATCACACGATCCTCGATCTTTACGAGGAAGCTTTCCAAGCCGTCCCGCCGGACGAGCGCAAAGTGAAGGAACCTCGCTGGCGAGTGGAGCACGCCCAGATTCTCACGCCTAACGACCTCCCGCGCTTCGCCAAACTCCACGTCATCGCCTCGATGCAGCCGTCGCACGCGATCAGCGATTTCTTTTTCGCTCCGCGGCGGCTCGGCGAAAGACGGCTCAAAGGCGCTTACGCCTGGCAGAGCCTGATCAAGAGCGGCGCGATCGTGACTGCCGGTTCCGATGCGCCGGTCGAGAAAGGCGAACCGATGATCGAGTTCTATGCCGCGATCGCGCGCAAGAGCATCAACGGATTCAGCGCGCCCGACTGGCACCCGGAGGAAAAAGTGTCGCGGCAGCAGGCCCTCGAGATGTTGACTCGCTGGCCCGCGTATACCGCCTTTCAAGAAAATGAGAAAGGCTCGATCGAACCCGGCAAGTTCGCCGACCTGACGATCCTCTCGGGTGACATCATGAAAATTCCGGAGCCCGAAATCCTGCGGACGCGTTGTCTCATGACCGTGATTGGCGGCGAAATCGCTTACGACACGGGCGAGATCGCTCATCAGTAATCTCCTCCGCGATCAACTCCGAGTGGTCGCGCATTTCCTGGTTGATCGGAAAGATATCGACCATTCGCAACCCGCGCCGTCCAGGACATACAAAGCGTTTCCCTCCGGCTAGAGCAGCGCCAATTGGGTCGCGTCCGGCGGATCAACCTCCGCAAAACGAACGCCCACTCCCATCAGGCGAACGCTTTTGCCCGTGCGCGCGAATGCTTCCGCCAGGAGAGTGCGATATTCGCCTAACGACGGCGCGAGACCCACCCGTTCCACCGTTGTGCGGGTGAAATCGGCAAACTTCAGCTTCACGAAGATCTTTGTGACGAGGCGAGTATTTTCCTTTTGCGCGAGATCAGCCATCAGCTCGGCGAACAATTCTTCGAGCTTTTCCTCGCATCCGGCGAGAGTCTCCAGGTTGGTGAGAAATGTCTCCTCATTACTGAGCGATTTCCGCTCGCGATGCGGCTCGACCGCGCGCTCATCGATCCCGCGGCAGAGATCGTAAAGCTCACGACCGAATTTGCCGAAAGCTTTCTGCAATTCGAGGCGTGAATAGCGCTGCAACTCGCCGCAGGTCTTGATCCCGAGCTGCACCATTTTTTGTTCCGTGACCGCACCAATCCCCCAGATTCTGCGCACCGGCAGCTCCGCCATGAATTTCGTTACTTCGTCAGGCTTGACTTCGAGTTGTCCGTTCGGCTTGTTCAGGTCGCTCGCAATCTTGGCCACGAGTTTGTTCGGCCCGATCCCGGCCGAAGCCGTTAGTTTCGTTTTCCGGAGAATTAGATTGCGAATGACTTGGGCGAGGGGGCCGGGCGCGCCGGGATGCGCCGTAACATCGAGATAAGCCTCATCGAGCGAGAGCGGTTCCACGAGCGGCGTGAAGCGATGCAGAATCCCCCGAATCATCGCCGACTCCCGCCGGTAAACATCGAAACGCGGCGGAATCACAATCAATTTCGGGCAACGCTGCAGGGCCATGAAGGTCGGCATGGCGGAGCGCACCCCAAATTTGCGCGCTTCATAATTGCAGGTTGTGAGGACGCCGCGTCGATCGCGCGCGCCGCCGACTCCAACCGGTTTGCCGCGCAGTCCCGGCGGTCGCGCACTTCGATTGCGGCATAGAAACAATCCATGTCGAGATGAATGATGGCGCGTGGCGGAGCGTCCCCGGTCACGGTGAAACTATCGCGTTGACCCGGCGAATTTGCTATAGGTCGCCGCGATGACCAGAGCGCCGGACGACAAGATGATCAACCAACCGGAAAAGCCGATCCGTTATGCGGTCGTGGGCGACTCCTATTCTATTGGGGAAGGGGCGAGCGAAGCGGAATCGTGGCCGGCCCTGCTCGCGCAGCATCTTACGCGAAGCGGGCGACCGGTCGAGGTGGTCTCGAATCCGTCTCGCACCGGCTGGACCACGGCCGACGCGATCGTTCATGAGTTGCCCCTTTTTCGTGCCGCCCGGCCCGACTTTGCAACGCTCATGATGGGGGTGAACGACTGGGTGCAGGGCGTCGCGCCGGCTCAATTTCGCGAGCGATTGACCCACCTGATGAATGCGATGCGAGCCATTTTGCCTAACGACAAGCGTCTCCTCGTGATCAACATCCCAGACTTCTCGGTTACGCCGGACGGTCCGCAATTCGCTCGCGGCCGCGACATCAGCGCCGGCCTGGCCGGCTTCAACGACATCATCGCGGAGGAAGCGCTCCGCCGCGGGTTGCGCATGGTCGACATCTTCCCGGCCAGCCAGGAAATGCGCGGCCATCCGGAATTGGTCTCAGCCGACCGGTTGCATCCCTCCGCCAAAACCTATGCGCGCTGGGAAACGATCATTTTCCCAGTCGCGCAGGAAGTGCTCGGAAGTTAGGCGTCCGAAGCAATCGTAGCGGTGGGAATCACAAAGCCCTCGATCAATTCCTTGATCTCGTGCACGAAATTCGCCGCCCCGGCGCCGTTCACAACCCGATGATCGAAGGTCAGGGATAGCGTGATGACCTCCACACTCTGCGCCTTCTTTCCGTTAGCCGAAAGCTCGTGGTGGGCCGCGCCCACAAAGAGAGTCCCGACCGAGGGCGGAACGACAATCGGCGCCGCCGCCCGCACCCCGAACGCGCCCAGACTGCTGATCACGATCGGCGCGTTCATCGCGTCGACCCGCCCCCCGCGTGTCGCCTCCACCGTCTCGTGGTAACGCCTGACGAAATCCGGCCAGTCAAGTTTGTTCGCCTCGGTAATGACCGCGGTCGCAAGCCGATCACCTTCCAAAGCCACCGCCACACCGAGATCGAAATCTTCATTCTCGATAATCCGATCGTCGTCCAGCATCAGGCGGCGAAACGGCGCATGCTTCTCCATCGCCCTAACGACGGCCCAGGCGATCATGACGGAAGGCGACGGCGCATTCTTGCCGTCGCTTTTCTTGGCCGCTTCGCGCGCCGCGCGGATCGCATCCCAGCGCGCATCGATCTGCAGGTTGGCCGGGACGACGCGCCCCAGTTTGCGTGTGATCGTGGCCGAGAGCGCCGGTTCACGCGCGGCGGTCGGCTTGCTCTCAGCGACCTGAGTGGCCGGAGTTATTTCTCGGGGCGCGACCTCAGCCGCCGATTCCGGCTCAGCTTCGAGCGACGCGCCTTCGACCACGATGGTACCGAGTTCCTGCCCGATCTCGACCGTATCATCGACCTTCGTTTTCCATTCGCCCATCGTGCCGGCAAACGATGATTCAATCGGATACACCGCCTTGTCGGTTTCAACTTCGCAGAGGGGATCATCCAGCTCGATCCGATCGCCCGGCTTCTTTAGCAGGGCCACGACCTTGGCGGAGCGAATCCCTTCGCCCATGATTGGGACGACGATCTGCTTTGTGCCACCAAGATAGGGGCGGGCTTGTCGCCCGCCGGGTTGACCCATCGCAGCCGGTTGAATTTCGGGAATTGCCTTTCCCTCATCGGCCGACAGGGCCGCCGCGATCCGCGGTCGCTCGACTGCGACCGAGCGCTCGATCGCCCTAACGATCCCCGCCACATCGGGCAACGCGGCGTATTCATAAATCGGGTTGTAACCGATCATGACGTTGCCTTTGCTGACCAAAATCGGCGGGCTGATCATTGCGTCCCAAAGTTCTGACTGAGCGGCGATATGCGAGATGATCATCTGGCCCACGCTGCAATTTTCCGTGTCTTCCTGAACCACGACGAGTCGACCGGTCTTGCGCACGGAATCTTCAATCGTTTCACAGTCCCACGGCGCGATCGAGCGCAGATCGATCAGTTCGACGCTTGGCTTGCCGCCCAGTTTGGCGAGCGCTTCGATCGATTTCTCCATCGTGTTGCCCCAGGCTACGACCGTCACGTCGGAGCCGGGCTGATGAAGGCGGGCTTTGCCTAACGACACCGCGCGCACCGCTTGGCCGGATTCGTGTTCCGCCCAAAGCAGATGCTTCGGGATGAGGACAAAAGTCGGGTCCAGGCAGTGCATCGCGGACCAGAGCAACCCGGCTGCGTCCTCGGGGTTGCTCGGGATCGCGATGTTGATTCCAGGATAATGCGCGAGAGGCGCTTCGTTTGCCTGGCTGTGCCAGAGACTTCCGCCCGGAAGATAAGCGCCGTAAGGCGCATAGATCACCAGCGGACAGGTCCACGTGCCGAATGAACGCCAGCGCAGATTGCAGAGATTGGTCACGACCTGGTTCCAGGCCGGCCCGATGAAGTCGATAAACTGCAATTCGAAAACCGGTCGCTTCCCGTAGGAGGCGAGCCCGCAGGCTACGCCCACAATGGTCGATTCCGCGAGCGGCGAGTTGAAAACCTGCTCCGGGAATTCAGTCGAAAGCTTCTGCGTCAGGCGAAAGACGCCGCCCTTCGGATCTTCCACGTCTTCTCCAAAGATGACGCGGCGCGAGTCTTTCGTCAGGCCCAGACGCAAAGTTTGATTCACGACATCGCCGATACGGTATTTGCCGGCCGGCAAAATTTCGTCCTCCAACTGTGGCAACTTGCCGCTCACTTCGAGCTCCAGTTCGTCGGCCGACGGATCCTGATCTCGCTCCGCGGCGATGAATTCCTCGCGAACCCGCTCCTTGATTTCCTGGTCAAGCTTTGCGTAATCCTCCGCGTTGATCACGTCCTCGGCGATCAACCGCTCCCGCCAGTTCGTCAGCGGATCGGCCTTTATGAGAGTCGCCAGCTCTTCCGCGGTGCGATAGAGCTTTTGATCGTCCGAACTGGTGTGGCTCGAGAGCCGCTCCATTTTTACCCAGAAAAAGACGGGCCCCCGGCCGGCGCGCAGATGCGCGATCGCTTCCTGCCCAGCTTCGTAGACCGCCGCCACATCCGATCCATCCAACTCCCGCCAGTCGTTAGGCTGAAGGACATCGAGCGCGAGCGGATTGATTTTCCGGGTTGGACTGCTGATTCCGTAGGCGTTGTCCTCGACCACGAAGAGCATCGGCAGCTGCTTCTCTTTGGCGAAGGAGATCGCTTCGAAAAAATCGCCTTGCCGGGTGGCGGCGTCGCCGATCGTCGCGACGACAAAATTTAGTTTCCGGTCGAGCTTGATGCCCCAGGCGATGCCGCAGGCCGGAAGCAGTTGCGATCCCGTCGGGGTGGGGACGCTCCAAATGTTTTTGGCGGCATAGCTATAGTGCGATGGCATCTGCCGGCCGTGGCTTTGCCCCTTGCGCTTGGCGAAATAATCCAGCGCCAGCTCGGCTGAGGTCACCCCGCGGCCGAGCACGAGCGCGCGGTCGCGGTAATAGCCACAAAGGTAATCGCCCGGCTCGGTTGCGAATGAAATTGCGGCGAGCGCTTCGTGCCCCATCCCGGAAACGTGGAAATGACCCTTGCCCTGGCGATTGAGACTTTGCTCGCGCAGATCGCCGTGCCGGCTTTCAAGCAGAATCGTAAGGAGCCGGAGTTTGTCTTTTTTGTTCAGAGGCATCGTCAGGGTGTTGAGAATTGAGATTCGCTCGTCGAGGGAAGAACCGAAGCCGCGTCCATTCTCTACTCACCACGCGGAAGTCTCAACTGCCGTTGTTGCGCTACGGCGCGCAGAGGACCAAAGACAAACACTGGTGGGAGCCGTGCATTCCGCTTTTCCCTTCTATTCAATTCGCGTCATCGGCGGTTCAACCCATTCCCGGCAATGACGGCGGCGCAGGGAGCTTTTCCAGGCCACTCCCTGGGGTTGTTCGATTTGCTCCTTCAGCTCCTGGCTGAGCGAATCCCATAAGTCGGGATGCGCCTCGTTCAACCGCGCGATGTCGCCGAGATCTTTGAGGCGCTTGCTTTGCCGTCTTTCGGCATCGCTCCACTCTTTCCTCTTTCCCCGCAGCGTATCTTCGAGCGACGCCACCCGAAGCAAGATGCCATGAACATCCGCCGGCACCGCTCTTTGCGGGAAGTCGCGATAGAAATCCTCTGTGCTCAGTTGCAGACCCATCGCCCCTTGAAGTTAACCGACCATGGGAAGGTTTCCGACCGAACCCCCCCTTGGTGAGAACCTCTACGGCGCGCCGCACTGCATCCGTGGTGACAACAAAATCCACGTCCTGAGTCACCATCGGTTC
The DNA here is from genome assembly GCA_050736975.1 of Chthoniobacterales bacterium. Classification (GTDB taxonomy): domain Bacteria; phylum Verrucomicrobiota; class Verrucomicrobiia; order Chthoniobacterales; family UBA10450; genus Palsa-1392. The sequence goes on from JBOHXL010000115.1 coordinate 12,556, forward strand.
TGCCGCCCAGTGATTAACCGCGACCCCTCCGATGGCGCACCAGAGAATATCGGCTCGCTCGAGCGCATCGACCAGCCGCATGACGTCATCTGTCCCGCCAACCGTCTGCCAATCGTAGAATTGTTTCGCCGTCACCCCAAAATTCTACCGACATTAGAGGCCATCCGGAAAGTAGGGAAGGGTCGCGTGGTGATCGATTTTGGCGCTGGCCGAGGCGCGAGCGAAGAGGCGGTATCGGTTTTGATACTGCCCGAGCGAGCAAGGCGGGCCCGCGCCAAAAGCGGCGCCACCCGGAGGGCGAGAGTGCTTTGGGCCGTTTGGCGGCGTTGCTCGCTCGTCACAGATCGCAGCGGATATGCTCCTCGCTCGCGCCTTGCCATCCAGCCCAAAGCGCTCTCGCGCGACCCTTCCCTACTTTCCGGATAGCCTCTAGCCAGGATATCGATCCAAGCTACAACTTAGGCTGGCGCGGCGAATTGTATTGACCTGCCCGGGCCATCCTCCAAAGTCCAACCGGCGGCTTATTCTGAGCCGTCAAAACCAAAACCAATAGAACCAAACAGAGAGAAAAACTAAATGAAGAAATATCTTACCTTGGCGGTTAGTGCCGCCTTGTTCACGGCCTGGGCAAACCTCTGCCCGGCGCAAAGCGACGCTCCTTATACGGAAGGGCCGGTCTGGCAAGTCACCATGGTCAAAACCAAGTATGGCATGAGTGATGACTACCTGAAGGGCCTGGCCAAGAGCTTCAAAGGTACCCTGGACGAAGCCAAGAAGCAGGATCTTATCCTTGACTATAAGATCCTCATCGGCGACTCCGCTAATCCGCAGGATTTCGACATCCTGCTCATGGTAGAATCGAAGAACATGGCCGCGTTCGACAATGCGCGGGAGAAATTCGATCCCATCGCCAAGAAGATCGAAGGCAGTGTCGATCAGCAGCGCGCGACCGCGGTCAAACGGCTCGAGATTCGCGAAATCAGGGGCGACAAACTGATGCGTGAAATCACCCTGAAATAGCCGGCCTTAATTGCCCGGCGC